>CAUQXM010000001.1:0-128712 GCA_963522215.1 uncultured Streptococcus sp.
CCAGGACGCGCTCTTTAGGACTACGGCTATATTGGTCATGCTCACTAACTGGGTTGTAAGGAATCAAGTTTACATAAGACAATTTCTTGATTTTCTTGAGCAATTCAGCCAATTCCAAGGCTTGTTCTACTCCATCATTGACTTCATTGAGCATGATATACTCAAAGGTCACACGACGATTAGTTGTTTCGATATAGTACTCAATAGCAGCAAAGAGTTTTTCAATCGGAAAGGCACGGTTAATCTTCATGATGCTTGAGCGAAGTTCATTATTAGGTGCGTGAAGAGAAACGGCAAGATTGACCTGAACCCCTTCATTAGCAAAGTCACGAATTTTATGGGCCAAACCTGAAGTTGAAACCGTGATGTGCCGAGCACCGATCGCCATCCCCTTGTCATCATTGATGGTACGGACGAAATTCAAGACATTGTTGTAGTTATCAAAAGGCTCACCGATACCCATGACAACGATATGGCTGACGCGTTCGTCCTGACCACGCTCATCAAAGTATTTCTGAACCAACATGATCTGCGCTACGATTTCTCCATTATTGAGGTCACGTTGTTTCTTAATCAAACCAGAAGCGCAGAAGGTACAACCGATATTACAGCCGACCTGAGTGGTCACACAGACTGACAAACCATAGTGTTGACGCATGAGTACTGTCTCAATCAACATACCATCTGGCAATTCAAAAAGATATTTAACTGTCCCATCAGCAGACTCTTGCACGATACGCTGTTTCAAGGGATTGACCACAAATTGATCATTAAGCTTAGCAATCAAATCCTTGGAAAGGTTGGTCATTTCTTCAAATGACTGGACACGTTTACGGTAAAGCCATTCCCAGATTTGATCTGCACGGAATTTCTTTTCTCCCTGCTCCAAAACCCATTCCTGCATGGTTTGACGTGTTAAACTATAAATTGACGGTTTCATTTCTACTCCTTATTCTCTACTCACTTCTGACGAATGACAAAATGACGTTGCCCCTTGTCCTCTTTCTGAGAATGCTGGTCTTTCTGACGACGTCTATTTTTCTTATCTGCATTCGGTTTTCGTTTTGTTTGAGCCGGTTTCTTTCCTTTTCTAGAAGGTGTTTCTTCTTCCTTCTTACGTATTTTCTTGTCAAATGATGCTCGCTTAGGGGCTTCATTTTCTAAGACAAAATAGGCACAACCATAACTACAATACTCTAAAAGGTAGTCTTGTAAACGACTGATTTTTTCAAGTTTTTCTTCTGTTCGATCATCCTTGTAAAAACCTCGTAGGCGAAGCTGTTCGTTGCTCCAGTCTCCCACGATATAATCAAACTTTGTTAAGACTTCTGAAAAACGCTGATTAAAAGCCGTCACATCAAAGGCATCCTTGATATTTTCCACCAAGGAAAAAGCTATCCCTTCCGTTTCAACCTTGTCCCCGTGTAAATGGAACTCAGGACCAGGAAACTTGTTATAGTTGTATAATTCAGGTGCAATTTCTTTTCGCATAGATATCCTTTTTTCACGATTACTTAATACTTTATTCTACCATAATTTCTAGCAGTTAGCACGTTTCTCATAAAAATGAAAAAAGTCTGACGATTTTGTCAGACTAAAATAATATAACCTTAAAAAGAGAAGAACCATTCTTCCCTCCATATACCATTATTTAGCAGCTGCGTACAATTCATCTACTTTGTTCCAGTTGATCACTGAGAAGAAAGCTTTGATGTAGTCAGGACGCACGTTGCGGTATTTCACGTAGTAAGCATGTTCCCAAACGTCCAAGCCCAAGATTGGTTTTTTACCTTCTGAGATTGGTGTGTCTTGGTTTGCTGTTGAAGTCACTTCAAGTTTCCCTTCTTTGTTAACAACCAACCATGCCCATCCAGAACCGAAACGAGTTGTTGCTGCTGCAGTGAAGGCTGCTTGGAATTCTTCAAATGAACCAAATGTTGCATCGATTGCTGCTGCAAGTTCTGCTGATGGAGCTGTTTTTTCAGGAGTCATCAATTCCCAGAAAAGAGCGTGGTTCAAGTGTCCACCACCATTGTTAATAAGCGCTTGACGGATATCAGCTGGGATAGATTCTACATCAGCAAGCAAGGCTTCAAGATCTTCACCGATTTCAGGGTGTTTTTCAAGAGCTGCATTGGCATTGTTGACATAAGTTTGATGGTGTTTGTCATGGTGCAAGTGCATTGTTTCCGCATCGATGTATGGTTCCAAAGCGTCGTATGCATATGGAAGATCTGGTAAGATAATAGCCATCTGTAATACCTCTTTTTCTTTCTATATGAAAATGATAACGCAAACATTCACTTTTTTCAAGTTTTTTGCTTATAGATGAAGAAATCACTGAAATACTTTCTAATAAAACAAGTAAATCACTAAGAAACCCACGACAAGATAATATTGACGTGGGTTATAGTTTCAAAAAAATGTCAATTTACCTGACTAGCAATCTGTAGGAGTGCCTTTTCAAAAAGGAAATTCTTTTCATAAAGACCTGTCTTAATCTGATAGTCAGTCTCAACCAAATAAGAAATAGCTTGCTTCAAAAAGCTCAAGGAAAGTCCTCGCGCATCTCTCAGCGCAAACTTGATTTGATATGGATTGGGATTGCGTCCGAGAAAGCTGCCTAAACTACTTGCAATCTGAGATTCTGTTTGGCCAGAGTCCGATAAAATTTTCACCTGAGTAAAAGTCCGAAATTGTCCTAGCATGACAGCTATGAGCTTAATTTCGTCTTCCCCTTGCAAGGTCAAGTCTCTAACCAAATCTCGCGCCTGGTTCATCTTTTTAGTCAGAATAAACTGAGTTAAATCAAAAATATTGTCCTGCAAGGTCTTGGGAATTGCCTCGACAATGTCCTTTTCCTCAATCACCCCATCTGACTTATAGGACTGTAAAAAGAGGAGATTTTTCTGGATTTCGCTAAATTGAAAACCCGACTTGATGAGGAGATTTTCAAAAGAATGATTGGTAAACTGCAGACCTTCTTTCTGACTCCACTTTTGGAAATACTGGCGCAATTCTTGTTCTTTGGCTTCTACTGCATCAAAGACCTTGGCATCACGCTTAAGTAATTTAACCAACCGTCTTTTACTATCCAGCTTTCCTTCTGCAAAGATTAACAACTTGGTTGTTGGTGAAGGATTGTCAAGGTATTCCTCAAATGACTTGAGCTCATCATCTGTCAAAAAGTGCTTTTTAGCAGTCGTGACATCGACAAAATGATCCAATATCACGATTTTCTCATCCGTAAAGAAAGGAAGGCTGACCAACTCCAGTTCTACATCTTTGTAAACTACTTCTTTCATATCAAAGTAGGCAAAGTTGAGGTCAGCAGAATCATAGCCAATCTTTTTCAACACTTGACTCTTCATCACTTCAAACTGGCCCTGGTCTGTCCCTGTAAAAAGGCTCAGACTCGGTAAATTTGATAAAGTCAACTTCTGACTTTCTTCAATGGCTAGCATCTTCTCTCCTTTCTTCTGATTTTTTAATGAATTTAATCAATATAGCGCAATTTCCCACGGAAATCTTCTAGGCTTTCGTACCCTTTTTCCGCCATGATTGCTTTCAGTTCATTAGTAATGCGGTCAAAAGCGCCAACTCCCTCTTTGTGAAGGGTGGTTCCCACCTGCACCATACTCGCTCCACAGAGGATATGTTCAAAGGCATCACGACCAGTCAACACGCCACCTGTTCCGATGATTTGAATTTGAGGATTTAAGCGTTGATAAAAGGCATGAACATTAGCTAGAGCAGTCGGTTTGATATACTCTCCACCAATCCCACCGAAACCATTTTTAGGACGAATAACGACGGACTCATCTTCTATATATAGGCCGTTTCCGATAGAGTTAACACAGTTGACAAACTTAAGAGGATACTTGTTGAAAATAGCTGCCGCTTGGTCAAAGTGAACAATGTCAAAATATGGTGGCAATTTAATTCCAAGAGGTTTGGTGAAGTAGGCAAACACCTCTGCCAAAATCCGGTCTGTTGTCTCAAAATCATAAGCAATCTGAGGTTTACCTGGAACATTTGGACAAGATAGGTTTAGCTCAGTCAGACCACAAAATTCACTCTCTTGGACTTTTTTCAAGATAGTATGGGTTTCCTCTGGAGACATTCCAACTAGAGATAGGAAGAAAGTTCGGTTTGGCTCTTTTTCCTGCAAATCCAAAAGATAGTCCAAATAATAGTCTAAGCCATTATTTGGCAAGCCCATAGAGTTAATAGAACCAAGGGGAACATCTTGATAGCGTGGCTCAGGATTTCCCTGACGAAAGTCCAGGGTCGCTGTCTTGGTCACAAAGGTTCCTGCCGCTGAGTTTTTAACCCCTTCCAGCTCCTCTATCGTCATACAAGCCACACCTGCTGCATTCATCAAACAATTGTCAAACTCAAAACCAGCAATTTGTGTTTTCGTTGATACCATGATTCTGATCCTCCAGATTCCTTTTATTGCTAATATTATACCATATTTTCAGATTTTCTCTTTAAGAAAGTCATTTATAAGAAAAACGTTCGTATTTTTATCTATTATCAAAAATTCCAATTTCAAACAATCCCAAAAATCAAATTGAAAGAATTTTTAGAAAATTTTTGTTTTTCTCTTTACAGTTAAAAAAATTTCTGCTATAATGACACACATAATTAAATTAGAATTTAAGGAGAACGATATGATATCTGCTAAAGAATATATCCAAAGCGTGTTTGAAACTGTAAAAGCTCGTAACGGGCACGAGGCTGAATTCCTCCAAGCTGTTGAAGAATTTTTCAACACTTTGGAACCTGTATTTGAAAAACACCCTGAGTATATCGAAGAAAATATCTTGGCACGTATTACTGAACCAGAGCGCGTGATTTCTTTCCGTGTTCCTTGGGTTGACCGTGATGGAAACATTCAAGTTAACCGCGGTTACCGTGTTCAATTCAACTCAGCTGTTGGGCCATACAAAGGCGGACTTCGTTTCCACCCAACTGTTAACCAAGGGATCTTGAAATTCCTCGGATTTGAACAAATCTTTAAAAACGTCTTGACTGGACTTCCTATCGGTGGAGGTAAAGGTGGATCAGACTTCGATCCTAAAGGTAAAACAGATGCTGAAGTGATGCGCTTCTGCCAAAGCTTCATGACTGAATTGCAAAAACACATCGGACCATCACTTGACGTACCTGCTGGTGATATCGGTGTTGGTGGACGTGAGATTGGTTACCTTTACGGACAATACAAACGTCTTAACCAATTTGATGCTGGTGTCTTGACTGGTAAACCTCTTGGATTTGGTGGTAGCTTGATTCGTCCAGAAGCAACTGGTTACGGTTTGGTTTACTACACTGAAGAAATGCTCAAAGCTAATGGTAACAGTTTTGCTGGTAAGAAAGTTGTTATTTCAGGTTCTGGTAACGTAGCTCAATACGCTCTTCAAAAAGCGACTGAACTTGGTGCAACTGTTATCTCTGTATCTGACTCAAATGGTTATGTCATCGATGAAAATGGTATCGACTTCGATCTTTTGGTTGACGTTAAAGAAAAACGTCGCGCTCGTTTGACTGAGTATGCAGCTGAGAAAGCAACCGCTACTTATCATGAAGGTTCTGTATGGACTTACGCTGGAAACTATGACATCGCTCTTCCATGTGCGACTCAAAACGAAATCAACGGTGAAGCAGCTAAACGTTTGGTTGCTCAAGGCGTTATCTGTGTATCTGAAGGTGCCAACATGCCAAGCGACCTTGATGCCATCAAAGTCTACAAAGAAAATGGTATCTTCTACGGACCTGCAAAAGCTGCCAACGCTGGTGGTGTAGCCGTTTCAGCTCTTGAAATGAGCCAAAACAGCCTTCGCCTCTCATGGACTCGTGAAGAAGTTGATGGACGTCTCAAAGACATCATGACAAACATCTTCAACACAGCTAAAACAACTTCAGAAACATATGGTCTTGATAAAGACTACCTTGCAGGAGCTAACATTGCTGCCTTTGAAAATGTAGCAAACGCTATGATTGCACAAGGTATTGTTTAATACTTGAAAAAAGTTAACAAAAAGCAACATCTAGACAGTTGTTGCTTTTTGTATTTTAAAGAAAATAAACTTGCTAGGTTTTAGAAACAATATCAAAATAGCTATAAGATAATAGCATTTCGATTATACTAAAGTCAAGAAACTATAAAAGTTTTACCGCAAGTTGCACAGGTCAATTCAGTTCCAATGACTCCATCTGTTGGCTTATGACAAGTAGGACAATAAACACGTTTCGCTGATAATCGATAAGATAACTCATCTCGCAATTCTTTCCCCTTAATTTCAATAACATCCTCACCTTGTTCTTCAAACTTAAGAACTGTTATCAAAGCTTTATCATATTGTTTCATACGCGGCTGTTTCAAAAATAAAAAAGATGATATAAGCAAAAATAGGAAAAATAAAACAAACAAAATTGTAACTATTAAAAGCCACATAAAGTAGAAATCATAAAGTAAACCTTCTTTTTTTCCTAAAATCCATCTTATGTAGTTATCAATGTACTGATAAAATTTCAATCCGGTGACAATACATATGAAAGATACTATAGGATAAACAACCTTGGAAATGATTAAACGATATCGTCTCATTTATATTTCCTTTCTAGATAACCATGCACCACAATAATCACATGATTTACCTTGCCCTAGATCAAGCAGATTCTCACCACTACATGATGGACAAATAACGGGATATGTATTTTTGTTAATCTGGTGCTTTTCAAATAAAGTGAATAAAGCTTGTATTTGATTTCGTTTCTTGACTTCTTCTTGTCTCCTAGACTCACAATAAGTCATTACCAAAATTAAAATCACACCAAGCAAATACCAAGGAACTAAAAGAAATAAAAATCGAATAGACCATTCCCTAGATTTTTCATATTCAAAAAATGATGATAAAATGATTAAAACAAGCATTTGAAGTAAATTCTTCTGTTTTAATTTCTTTAAGGAAAAGGAATCTTTAATTGTTTCTCGAAACAAATATAAAATAATTAAGGCAACTATTACATAGGGTAAATTTTGAAATGTTAAAAATAAAAAGCTGATCACAATAGGAATGCCCACAAACTTTGCCAAAATTATAAAATCAAGATTTTTCAATATAAAGATTCTTGGTCCATCTTCTAGAGAAAAGATTGCAAGTGATAAAACTACAAAACAGAGTATTACTATATTCGAAATTAACCAATGAAAGCCTTTTTTCCAATTATTCTTAATATACTGCTTCACCTATCTTCTCCTCTAGTTGCTATATACTCTCTATAAAGAGCTTTTCCATTATATATCTCATCCAAAGCTTTGACTTTAATTTTTATATTTTCTAAAACACCGAAGCTATAAAATGCAAAGGAAGACAAAAAGAAACCTGATAAAGAAAAAATAATAGGAATCAATATTGAGAAAATCGGCTCACCATGTTCTAGAAATAGAGTTACGGTCCATAGTGAAATAAAAAATGTTGCACTTGTCAATCCCATAAAAAGTATACTTAATAAACGAAACACTTGGTACATCTACAATATCCTCCTGTCATAGAACTTGTCTAAGTAAATCCCTTACTCTCTTAAAAAATTTCCAAATACTCTTCATGACCCTTTGTATTTATTCATACATTTCCATACTTAGAATTACATAAATTGAATGATTTAAAAATACAAACAAAGAAATCTTAGTTTTCAGATTTCTAAGAAAAAGGGAAATTCTGGCAATACCAGACTTCCCAAATAAAACAAAAGTAAATTTGAAAATACAAAAAATCAAAGATTAAAGATAATACTTAAACTAGATTGATATAAAAATGATTTTTCCAATAATTTGAATTATCTTTCGTGCCCGCAATTAGAACAGAAGTTTGCTCCTTCCAAAAAAGCAGTCCCGCATTGGCTACAAAACTTAGCTAAGCCTGTTTCTCCTTTGAGGTCAGTTTGATGCTGATTAACATCTTTGTCAAATGAATTCCTATCTTCAATCTGATTCACCAAGTTGCTAAATTTAGCTCCCAAGGAAAGTCCCATAGCTATTTCCACGCCTGCTCCCATTAGATTTCCTGCAGAATCATTATTTTTTGCTGCCTCTTCTAAAAGATTAAATTGTCTCTCTTCTTGATAAGTATACTCTTCAATATCTCGACCAGCCTGCTTGCTTTTAGCTTCCAAAATTTGCTTGTGGAATTTAAAGATTTCTCTATATCCATTGCTATTCTGATTTACCTTTAAAGCCTCAATGTTAAATTCCTCAATACTAATTCCATATTTAGAAAAATGGCTGGATAAAATAGCTGACAAAGCAACAGACATATCAAAACTGTGCATCTCAATATCAAGAATTGGAATCTTATGGTTGTATATTACTTGTGAAATAGCTGAACTAATCAACCCACTAACAGTTTGTCTAAAGCGTTTTTGTAAAATAGGAGCTGTTATAATATCGGGGTGACTTGGCATAAATTCTAATATAAAAGCTTCTAAGTCTACAATTCGAGGAATGAAATTCCCATGTATTTTCAATTCTACAGGAATATCACTTTCTGGATCTCGAACCATTATAGGAGAAGAAGTTCCCCATCCAATCGGTTGTAAATCATACATATTCACAAACCACAAAAACAATGAGTCAGACGAAATACCTCCACTTAGAAAGTTTTTTATTCCTGAAACTACTTGAATATCATATCCTTCAATCTTATGTTTACCAGCATCATAAGTAGTTACTGCTCTTCCATTTGAAAACAATACAGCACACTGACCAGGGTTTACAATTACAGTTGCTCCTATCTTGATATTCGTTTTAGGATGTCTCCAAGCAAGTATATTCCTTGTATCTTCACCTTCATAACGAATAACATCAAACAAATTTAATGCCATCTTTTCTCCTCTAAAATGAAAACTATAAATTATAAGATTAATCTTCCATACCTATATTACTATTATATAACCCCTTTGTTGAAAAGGCAACTCATACTTATAAATTATTATCTTTGGAGCAATCCCCTATATAAGTTGTTGATGTCCTGGATAAAATTTATAAGTGATTTGTGCCCCATTTGTGCCCCATTTGTGCCCCATGACCGATAAAAAGAAAAACCGCTACTCCTAAGAATAGCGGTTTAATCATATTTTTAAGCTACTAATGTAGTCGCTCTATTATTTAAGAGTAACTGAAGCTCCAGCTTCTTCCAATTTAGCTTTGATTTCTTCAGCTTCTGCAGTTGCAACGCCTTCTTTAACAAGTGCTGGTGCACCGTCAACAAGTTCTTTAGCTTCTTTAAGTCCAAGACCTGTGATTTCACGTACAACTTTGATAACGCCAACTTTTTTGTCACCAGCAGCTGTCAACTCAACGTCAAATGAATCTTTAGCAGCACCAGCGTCAGCAGCACCAGCTGCAGCAACAGCTACAGGAGCAGCTGCAGTTACACCAAATTCTTCTTCGATAGCTTTTACAAGGTCGTTCAATTCAAGGATTGAAGCTTCTTTAATTTCAGCAATAATGTTTTCAATGTTCAATGCCATTGTTATTTCCTCCAAATATGTTTTAAATTTATAATAGATTTTCGTAGCTAGGCTACGCTGCGTAGCTTAAGATTAAGCTGCGTCTTCTTTGTTGTCTGCAACCGCTTTGACTGCAAGAGCAACGTTGCGCACTGGCGCTTGAAGTACAGAAAGGAGCATAGAAAGAAGTCCTTCGCGGTTTGGAAGAGTTGCAAGAGCAAGAATCTCTTCTTTAGATGCGACAGCGCCTTCGATTGCACCACCTTTGATTTCAAGTGCTTCAGCGTTTTTAGCAAAATCGTTCAAGATTTTCGCTGGTGCGATAACATCTTCGTTAGAAAATGCTACTGCAGATGGTCCAACAAATACTGATGCAAGATCTTCAAGACCAGCTTTTTCAGCTGCACGACGCAAGATTGAGTTTTTAATGACTTTATACTCAACTTCGCTTCCACGAAGCTCACGACGAAGAACTGTATCTTGTTCAACTGTCAAACCACGAGCGTCTACAACGACGATAGATGCAGCAGCTTTCATTTTTTCAGCTACTACGTCAACTAGTTCCGCTTTTTTAGCAATAATTGCTTCACTCATTAGTGTGTTCACCTCCGTTATTATTTTGCTTGGGGAATTTTTCCAAAAGAAAAACGCGCCCAAACCTAGACACGAAAGTACAATACGCTTCTTTTTACATGATACGTTTTGTCCTCGGTAGGATATTTATGAGTCGAGCTCCCCTACTGTCTTAGGCAGTTTTTTCAAACCGTATATAAGTATAGCATAGTTAAAAAAAGAATGCAAGATTTTTGCAAACTTTTTTAAAATTTTTTGTGATTTTTCTTTTAAAGTTCTACTGTCAGGGCTTGACCTTGCTTAACAACCTGTTCTCCAGCAATATAAACATCATCAACATCACTGGACTTGACAGCATAGACTAGGTGAGAGAGCATATTTTCTTGGGGTTGAAAATGGATTTTCCCTTGTGGTTGAATAACGAGAAAATCTGCCTGCTTGCCGACTTCCAAACTTCCTATCTGATGTTCTATCCCTAGGACCTTAGCCCCTTCGATTGTCAGTGCCTTGAGGGCTGTTTCGATAGGAAATTGGCTGGCATCTCCACTTTTCATCTTCTGAAGAAGGGCTGCTGTCCGTCCTTCCTCAAACATGTCTAAATTATTATTAGAAGCGACCGAGTCAGTCGCAATTCCTACTGCTATTCCTGCTTTTTGCAGTTGGATGATGGGAGCAATCCCTGATGCCAGTTTGAGGTTACTGATAGGATTGTGGGCAATAGACACTTGAGAAGTTGCCAAGCGTTCAATTTCTCTCTCGTTTAGTTCGACCCCGTGAGCAAAGACAGACGGATGATCTAAGTAACCCAGTTCTTCTAGAAAAGCAAGGGGGCGTTTGCCGTAGCGTTTCAGGATAATTCCTGACTCCTCCTTGGTCTCAGCCACATGGATATGGATAGGAATATTCAACTCTTTTGCCATATCCAAGCTTTCTGCCAGCAAGTCTCTACTACAGCTGTAGGGAGAATGTAGGGCTACCATCACCTTGAAATTTGGATTTTTATATCCAATAATTTCCTCAATGATTGCTCGAGTTCTGCTTATCGTCTCAGCAGTTGTTTCTGTCTCCGAAGAAAAGAGGGTTGGTGAGAAATAACAACGCATCTTGGAAGTTTTCACTGCCTGATAAATCCGCTCAATATCCACACCATTGGGATTATACATATCATTAAAGGTTGTTGTTCCTGACTGGAGCATCTCTGTCAGAGCTTCTTTGACCGCCTTAGTAGTCATGTCGGGAGTAAATCCTGCTTCTGCAGGCCAGATATAGTCATTGAGCCATTCATGGAGATTGCTATCATCTCGAATTCCTCTCAATCCGGTCATAGCAGAATGGGTGTGGCAATTAACCAAACCAGGCATAATCCAGGCTCCCTGATAGTCTATAATCTGCTCAGCTTGCTCTAAAATCTCTGGCTTCTCTTGACCGACATAGACGATTTGAGAGTCCTTAACGGCTAAGATACCATCCAAATAAACATGGAAATCTTTGTCACAAGTCACGATATTTACATGCTGATAGACTTTCATTGTTTTCTCCTTCTAAGACCCTGATTTTTTCTAGCTATTGTAACAAAAAAGTCACCCGAAGGCAACTTTTTTTGTCCATAAGACTTCAAAGTAGAAAGGATTATTCAGAGCTAAAAGCTGCAGCTTGCTGCATTTGGTAATACTTACCCTTTCTAGCCATGAGATCCTGATGATTGCCATGCTCCACGATGTCACCATCCACCAAGACAAGAATCATATCCGCATCCTGAATGGTTGACAAGCGGTGGGCGATGATAAAACTTGTGCGCCCCTTCATGAGTTTAGCAAAGGCATCCTGAACTAGCACTTCTGTCCGTGTATCGATGGAGGAAGTCGCCTCGTCTAAGATAAGAATCTTTGGAATAGCCAGAAAGACTCGGGCAATGGTCAAGAGCTGGGCTTGACCAACAGAAAGAGATTCTCCAGCATTTTCCAACTTGGTATCATAGCCTTGAGGTAACTGTTGGATGAAAAAGTCTGCATTGGCTGCTTTGGCAGCAGCAATCACCTGCTCCCGACTGCCTTCAGGATTTCCAAAGGCAATATTGTCATGAATGGTTCCTTGCTTGAGCCAGGTTTCTTGGAGCACCATACCAAACTGCTGCCTCAATGACGCTCGGGTATAGTCGTAAATGGAACGACCATCCAGCAAGATATCTCCTGAATTAATAGGATAAAAACGCATAAGGAGATTGATTAGAGTTGATTTTCCAGCACCTGTCGGACCAACAATAGCAACCTTGCTACCAGCTGGAATATCAATAGATAAATCCTTAATCAAAATCTTTTCAGGATAGTAGCCAAAAGAGACATGTTTAAAGGAAATAGCTCCCTTAACTTGGTCACTGGTCAAGACTTCCTTACCTGTTTCAGCTACCTCAGGACTCTCTAAGACTCCATAAACACGCTCTGCACAAGCGAGAGCACTTTGCAACTCGGCTAAAACAGAAGAAATATCGTTAAAAGGCTTTATATACTGTTGAACATAGTTCAAAAAAGTCACTAAGCGTCCAATGGTCAATGTGGACCCCATCATGATACGATAAGCTCCTACTCCAGCTAGAAGTGCGTAAATGAGTGCATTTACAAAGCGAGTCGAAGGATTGACCGTTGAAGAATAAAAGATGGCTGACTGAGAATAGCCTGAGTAGTTGTCATTAGCCTCACGCAATCTTTGGATAAACTCTGTTTGAGCATTAAAGGACTGGATAATAGTCTGCTGACTAAGCGATTCTTCAATCAACTGAGTCTGAATTCCCCTTGTCTCTGTTTGCTTTTGGAAGAGATGATAGGAGCGTTTGGCAATAAAGCGTGAGATTACCATAGACAGTGGCGTCAACAGCAAGACTAAGAGAGTCATGAGAAGATGAATTTGAAGCATGGCCAAAATACTAACCAAAATCATTAAGACGCCAATAAAAAATTGGTTAAAAATCATTGTCAAGCCAGCTGCCAACTGTTCGATGTCTGTGGTCACACGACTGACCATCTCTCCACTTCCTTGCTGATCAACAAAAGCAATCGGTAACCGATGGAGCTTATGGATGATTTGCTCTCGCAAGTCTCTGGTATAAGAGAAGATTAGGCGATTATAGAGAAGAGGATTGACCCACTGCACAAGGGTATTTCCTATAACCACCAAGATCATTTGGAGAAAAATCTGCCAAAAAACTGGTGAAGAACCAGCCACCATGACTTGGTCAATGACCTGACCAATCAAGATAGGAAGATAAATTGATAAGCCAACTTGGGCAATAGTTCCTAGGAAGGCTAGGAAAAGGAGGAAGGGATGGCTTGCTAAATCTTTTGCCAAACGTTTGAGAGTCTGGTTTGCAGTTTGTCGTCTCATGCTAGCCCTCCTTTCCATGTTGGGATGCATTGATTTCGCGATAGACTTGACTAGTCTTCATCAAGTCCTCGTGCTTGCCGATAGCTAGGAGCTCACCTTTTTCCAAGAGGAGAATCTGGTCAGCCATCTGAAGTGTCGACGTTCTTTGAGAAATCAAGATTAAGCTCGTATTTGGCAAATTTTCTCGAATAGCTTTCAAGAGTCTAGACTCGGTAATGGTGTCCAGCGCCGAAGTTGCATCATCTAGGATGAGAAACGGAGTCTGGCGCAAGACTGCTCGAGCGATAGACAGTCTTTGTTTTTGACCACCTGAGAAATTTCGTCCTCCTGCCTCAACTGGAGCATCCAAAAGTCCTTCCTTTTCACTGACAAAATCCTTGGCTTGAGCAATTTCCAAGGCATGCCAAAGTTCTTGGTCCGTTACTTCGTGATTGAAACCTAGAGTCAAGTTGGAACGAATAGTTCCCTTAAAAAGTTCGACTTTTTGGGGCACATAGGCAATCCATGACCGCCACTGCTCCAAATTAAGAGGACTACGTCCATCTCGATAAAGGTCAATGCTCCCCTTGTCTGCTGGATAAAGTCCAAGAATGAGTTGCACCAAACTTGATTTACCAGAACCCGTTCCCCCAATAATACCAAGGATTTGCCCTTGCTTCATATCAAAGGAAATGTCTCTCAGAGAAGGCTGGGCCGCATCAGGATAGGTAAAGGTCAGTTCTTGAACTTGTAAAACCTGATTGCTGGTAACTTGCTTTTTCTCTAATTCTAAATGAATATCTTCTGGAGCCTCAGCAAAGACTTCCTCGATTCGCTTGGCTGAGATATAGGATTGGTTGAGGGAATTTATCAGCATGGCTAGCTTGACCAATTCCACCAAAATCTGTAAGAGATAATTGATGAGGGCAATGAGGGCCCCTTGACTGAGCAATCCTCCTTGAATTGAAACATATCCCTGCCAGATAATAACGAGGAGAGTTCCATTGACAATCAGATAAGTCAAAGGTGTTAATAAACTAGACCAGAAACCTGTCTTTTCTTGCAATCTAGCATAAACTTGATTAAGAGTTTGAAAAATCTGTAACTCTCGTTTTTCTTGACCAAAAGCACGAATAACTCTCATCCCTTGTAATTGCTGACGCGTTTCCTGAACCAGTTGGTCCGTTTTCTTTCTGAGACTACTGTAGAGAGGATTGACCAGCCGAGAAAGGCCTACAATGACAATGGTCAAAATGACAACCATGACCAAGAACCAGAAAGTCAGCTCAGCTGAGATTCGATAGGCCATAAAAATGGCACCAAAAACGATAATAGGCGCTCGCAAAAAGAGACGCAGGAATTGATTGATACCAGTCTGAATCTGGTAGGTATCCGAAGTCAAGCGAGTGACCAAGCTAGAAGTGGTCAAACGGTCTCTGCTGTCCTTGGGCAAGGAAAGAATATGACGATAGAGATCGTCTGTCAGTCCTTTGGCAAATCCAACCGCAGCCTTAGCTGAGTAGAACTGGGCTATTAAGGCCACTACAACACCAATTACTGCAAAGATAAGGAGCAGGCCAATCTGCATCCATAGATGACCTTGATTTCTTTGGGGCAAGGATTGGTCAACAATCCCAGCAATCACCATAGGAACTAAGAGCTCAAACACAGCTTCTAGTAGCTTGAACAAGGGTGCTAAAATTGATTCCTTGATGTAGGGTTTAAAGTAAGATAATAGGTGTTTCATAAATCCCTTCTATTCGTATTCTGGAAATGAAGAAAGTGGGAAGCACCCACCCTCTCTGTTTTATTTGTTTAAGTATGGCAGTAGATAGCCATATCCTGCTTTTTCCATCTCATCCTTGGCCACAAAGCGCAAGGAAGCAGAATTGATACAGTAACGGAGGCCACCAAACTCACGCGGTCCATCTGTGAAAACATGGCCCAAGTGAGCATTCCCCGACCGAGAACGAACCTCAATTCGCTCCATTCCATGGCTGAGATCCTTGTAATAATGAATCAATTCCTTGGAAATCGGACGGCTAAAACTTGGCCAACCACATCCTGAGGCAAACTTATCCTTGGCAAAAAAGAGGGGCTCACCTGTCGTAATATCTACATAAATCCCTTCTTCAAAGGTTTGGTCATAGGCATTGGTAAATGGAGCCTCTGTAGCAGCTTCTTGGGTAACACGATAGGATTCTTCAGATAAACTGCCCTTTAACACCTCTTGACTAGGCTTTTCATAGTTAGAGGCATCAATCAATGGCTTCTCAGCATCGGTCACATCGATATGACAGTAACCTGAAGGATTCTTCTTAAGATAGTCTTGGTGGTAATCTTCAGCCAGAATGTAGTGGCGAAGTTTCTCCACCTCTACTGCAATCTTTCGACCCAGCATGCGCTCCTGCTCCTGCACCACTGTGTAGATAGCAGGTAGGTCTGATTCATCCTGATAATAGATCCCAGTTCGATATTGGCGACCACGGTCATTCCCTTGTTGATTGATAGATAAAGGGTCGATGACACGGAAATAATAAAGTAAAATCTCTCTAAGTGACACTGCCTTCTCATCGTAAATCACTTGAACCGTTTCTGCATGGTCTGTTTCCTTGAGCAGCTGATAATTGGTCGTTTCGACTTTTCCATTAGCGTAGCCAACACTGGTTGCTAGCACTCCAGAAATGCGTGAAAAATATTCCTCTAGACCCCAAAAACAACCACCTGCTAGATAAATTTCTGCCATCTTTATTTCTCCTTTATCAAGTTTTTAACTCGAATTCTTTTCAAAAAAAGGATAGGAAGCCCTCTGGTCGAGAGTTTCCCCATCCTATCTTCTATTCTTTATTTTGCTTCGACACGGACACCTTGGGTATCAACCTTCAAGTCATGAAGTTTTCCTTTGAAGGGTTGCTTTTCCAATTCTGCCTTAATCGTTGGCATCTTGTCATGAGAAGCCAAGACCATAACTGTCGGCCCAGCACCAGAGAGGTAGGTTGCATAAGCACCATTTTCTTTGGCTACTTGCTTAATCGTCGCAAATTCTCTCACCAAGTCCTGACGATAGCGCTCGTGGAAGAGGTCTCCCTCGATTGCTTGCCCAGCTGTCACCATGTCTCCTGCCAACAAGGCCGCAACCGCCACATTGGCGATAGAACTAGCTGCAACAGCTTCCTTATAGGACAATTTCTTAGGTAAGACGCCACGGCTGTCTCGAGTACGCAATTCATAGTTTGGAATATAGGCTAGGAAATCACACTCTGGGAAGTCTGCTACGATAGCAGAGACTTGCCCTTCAACGGAACTTGCAATAACGAGATTACCATAAATAGCTGGAGCCACATTGTCAGGATGCCCTTCAATCTTGGTCGCCAACTGCAATTTTTCATGATCCGACAAGTTTAGCTGACCCAGTTGGTTGGCTAGTTCAATCCCAGCAACGATAACCGAGCTAGAAGAACCCAAACCACGCGCCAAGGGAACATCACTGGTCATTTTCAAGCGTCTTGGTTGCAAGTCTGGTACAATTTGCAAAGCAATTTTTAGTAAGAGATTACGCTCGTCATGAGGAATCCATTTGCCAATCTGGTGTTCAATCAGCCACTCATCCCGTTCTTCACAGACCTCAATTTGAAGATACTTGGTTACAGCTACACCGACCGAGTCAAAACCTGGCCCAATATTGGCACTGGTTGCAGGTACAATAATTTTCATCTTATTCTCCTAGCACCTTGAAGGTATTCAAGAGGTCAAATTCTGAAACCTTCTTCAATTCAGCTGAGACATTTTCAAGCTGGGCTTTATTAATCTTGTGTGTGATGATCACGACACGCGCCTTGTCCCCCTCTTTGCCATCTTGGAGAATTTGCTTGAAGGAAATATCTTGAGCATTGAAGATTTCAGCCAATTTCAAGACCTGACCTTTTGAGTCTGGAGCCAAGATTGAGAAGTAGTAATTAGCTTTGACATCCTCAGGATTTGCCAAGACCAAGTCACGGCTATATTCGTTGAAGTCTTTGCCAATGGTTCCATCATTCAGGCGACGAACGATACGGACAATATCCGCCACAACACTTGTTGCAGTTGGTTTTTGACCAGCACCTGGTCCGTAGTACATAGACTCACCGATACCGATAGATTCTACAAAGACAGCGTTCATTACCCCATTTACACTGGCAAGTGGATGCGCTTTAGGAAGGAAGGTTGGAGTCACTTCTGCAGCAATTCCTGAAGAAGTTTCCTCGATAGAACCAACCAATTTCACTACATAACCCAAGTCTTGGGCTACAGCTACGTCTTCTGGTGTGATGTTACGAATTCCCTTGTGAGCTACATCATCAAAGGCAACCTTCATGCCAAAGGCAAATTGGCTCAAAATCACCATCTTGTAGGCTGCATCAATCCCATCTACGTCATTTGTCGGGTCGCTTTCTGCAAATCCTAGACGTTGCGCTTCCGCAAGAGCATCATCGTAAGACCAGCCTTCTTCCACCATCTTGGTCATCATGAAGTTAGAAGTTCCGTTGACTACTCCAAGCACGCGCGTGATTTTATCAGAAGCCAAGGAATTTGCCAAAGTACGAAGAATTGGAATCCCACCAGCTACTGCTGCTTCGTAGTAAAGTGCTACCTTGTTAGCTTTAGCGATTTCTAACAATTCTGCACCATGGACAGCCAAAAGGTCCTTGTTAGCAGTAACAACGTGTTTTCCAGCTTCCAAGGCACGAGTGATAAAGGTTTTAGCAGGTTCGATACGCCCCATCAATTCCACTACGATCGTAATGTCTTGATCTGACAAAATGTCATCCACATTGGTTACAAAGTTAAAGTCATTCCCTGCTGCAAGCAAGCGATTCTTTTCATCTTCATCCTTGACCAACACCTTAGCAACTTCAATCTCTGAATGTGCTGATTGATTGATTTTTTCTCCATTTTCCTTTAGGAGGAAAGGCACACCACTTGCAACGGTACCAAATCCTAGTAAAGCAATTTTAACTGTCATGTTTGTCTCCTAGAAATTTTCTGATATAGCCATTATAACAGAATTTTGTGAAAATTCCTATTATAGTAAATCACTATTTCAGTCTAGAAAAGAAAAAACGAATCTGATGATTCGCTCTTCTTAAAATCTAGAAATAGGTTTCCAGAAATGATTATACAATCTTTTGCAGATTAAGCACTGCATCGTGATTCATCAAGACTTGGCCATACTCTTGCAAAACAGAGCGACTGATGTCACTATCGTCCGCAAACTCGCGCATACGCGCCAAAAGCCAAGCTGGATATGGACTTGGATGATTTTCAATATCCACTAAAATAGTCAAATAATAGCGCTCATTCATCTTGTAGAGTTCAGAAGTTTCCATCTCAAAAGTCACTGTCTTGGCAAAAGCCACCAAGTCAGCCAACTTAGCAAAAGAAAGGATGTAGTAGATGTAAGGCTCTTTCTTGCTTTCAGCTTCTTGTTCAGCCTGCTCCTGCTCTTCTTCCTTGGCTTCAACTTGCTCTAGAGATTGAATGGCTTCAATATCATCCTTGGTTTTATCCGCGATGCTTTTTTCTAAGGTTTTAATAAACTCATCTGGCGACATTTGAGCCAATTCTTCCATATCTGGCAAATTCGATAAATCTTCAAAATCTAGATTTTGGTCAATTTTTGACTTGGTCACAAAGACATCTACCTTATCAGGTTTTGGAGTCACACGGAAACTCAACATGCCTGTATCTAGAAAGCTATCAGGCATCTCTAACTCATCCAAGATAGCATAAAAGAACTCTTCTGTTTTTTCTTGAGGAACAAGAAAGTCAGCAATCTCCATGCCTCGATCCATCAAATCCTCTAAAGACATCGTGATTTTCAAAGTTGTATCACTAATTTGTTTCATTTTCATTGCTAGTAACCTCATACTTTCAGTTCTATCTATTATACTAGATTTTTACGATTTTATCAAAAGAAGGCTCCTCTGTCGGGATAGATTTTCCATAGGGTAACTTCTGTAGAAGACTCTAATACTCTTCGAAAATCTCTTCAAACCACGTCAGCTTTATCTGCAACCTCAAAGCGGTGCTTTGAGCAGCCTACGGCTAGCTTCCTAGTTTGCTTTTTGATTTTCATTGAGTATAAAAGAAAATTTCTGCAGACAAATAGAAAAAGCCTTCAAAATCAAACTTCTTGTCCGACTTTGAAGACCTAATACATCAGAAAGCTTATAGTTTAAAGCTTGCTACACCGAGGATAGAACGATTTAAGTTTCTGAGAATTTGAAGACTTTGCTCAAATTTCTTATAACGAGTCACTCCGTACTCTTCAACAAGAAGGACTGTATCTCTTTCCAAAAGCGATGGCACATCTTGTAAATCGACAAAATGCATTCCTTTTAAAGACTCTTGATTTTGTTTCAATTTATCTAGGATAGCTTTGTTTGAGCTAACGATTGTTAATTCTTGCCCAGCATTTTTGTATGACAAGACATCTGCTAGGTTAGCAATTGTTGTAATCTCTGTTACAAAATCAATTTGATACTGAGAAAAATCACCTGCTCTATTGATTGTTGGATTAAAGAGATAAACCAATACATTTCCCATCACAACCAAAATCACACAGACTACTCCAATAACAGCTAAACGGAGAATCAAATTCTTCACATTCAATCCAAGCGCTGTCTCACCATTTGCATTCAATTCTTTAGAGTTGATGGTTTCCAATTTTTCAATTTTTACATTTGCATAAGTGTGTTTAAATTTCTCAATCAATCCATCAATTTTTCGCTCCAACAAGTCATTAGCATCTTTACTTGGTGTCAAAATTTTCACACCAACCCCTGCATCGTCAATCATATAGTAGACAGTCAGTTTTTTCCACCAATAATCATTCGTAGAATTTTTCAAGGTTGTTTCTGTCGTATCCAATTCACTGGCAATTTTTTTCAACTCACTCGGTTCTACATCATTGAAAAGATAAGCTCCATTCAAATTCCCATCAATCAATTTCCCGTAGAAATCACTATAACCACCAATTTGATGATTCAAAATCGTTTTAGCTGAATCTTCTGGAGGAGTGATTTTATAGCTGATATAAGTTGAATAACTTGTTGTGTCTTTGACAGTATTTTTATTCTTAACTGCTTTAATTGTAAATGGTACAGCAATGAGAGCAAATAAAGCTATGAGAGCTAAAATATTTACTTTTCGTTTTTTGTAAAGATTTGCAAACAAATCAGCTACTGAATAATGTTCAAACATGATTTTTTTCTCCTTTGTTTAGTAGATACTGGTTTTCTTTTGTAAGCATTTTTGCTACGAATATAATCACAAGAACAATTCCCCAGAATTGCATTGTAAATAGATTGAAGAAACTTTCTGAAAAGCTACTTCTTGGCATAAAGAATAGATTATTCAAGATAAGTAGGGACAAGGCAAATAGGATTGTTCTAGAGCGATAGGCTACTTGCAACATGGCTATAAATAGCATGCCAAGTAAGAGACTAAGTAGAAAGACTCCAATTATACCATAGTCGGTATACAACTCCATGATATAACTACTTCCGATACCATGTCCTTTCAAATATTCCTTATTCAAAACAAGATAGGACAAATTATGGGCATAACTATTACTATCAATAGCTAGTTCCACACTATTGGTTGTATGTTCAAAGGCTTTTCCTCCGAAAATGGCCCCCAAACTTCCCCTCGCAAAATAATCAAGAACAGGACCAAAAGTAAAATTACGGAAATCTCGGTAAGGGAGGCTACTGTTAAATAGAAAACCTCGAGCCAGAACACCAAAACTAGTCCCTTGTTTATAGATAAAGTCAAGTAAGATATCCCAGAAACCTGTATGGGAAACCTGGACATTATCCCGTACATAATTGAGCACTCCCATCGCTAACATGAGAATAGGAGAACCCACAAAAATCGCTAACTTTTCTTTAAATCCAATCCATTTTCCTTTTTCAGTTTGCTCTCGCATAAAGTAATAAACAAAAGCAAATAAAATACTTAAAATAAAGGGATTTCGTGTCCCGATTGCCAAATGAATGGTATTGGCTGCAATAAAGGAGACAAGCACTGCTGTGGCCTGCAATTTCTTTGGCTTGGTTGCCAGATACATACACATTGCATAGACCGTAAAGGTAGACAAAATGTAGGTAAAATAAGGAAGTTTACTTTCAAAATTTGCATAGTAGGCATAGTAGGAAGTCTGCAAACGATACAGGAGCCGTTCAAATAAGCGAATAAAATAGAAAGGATAGGTTAGAAGAAAAACTCCTAGTGATACAAAGCGTAACCGCTTGATATAAATCTCTTTTATAGAATTTCCTATCTTTGGTACTTTTATGTTCTTCCTAGCTATGAAGTAACGAGCCAGTACGCCTCCTGTGGTCAAGCCCAGAATCGAAACCATGACGACTATAAAGGCAAAGCGATAGGCTATCGGATGATAGGTATCCAGAGCGCCATCCCTAAAATAATCAATGGTCGGTCTTGATACCAGAAATACAAAAATAGTTAAATAGAAAATAAAATGGATTAAGTAATACTTGATATCATTCCAGCAGGCAATTAAGCTACTAACCAGTAAGAACAATAAAGTAGAAAGCAAGCTAACATTATTATTATTAAACAGATACACAATTCCACTTACTAGCGTCAAGGCATAGCTGACTATGGTCAAACTAAATAATAATCGTTTTCCATCAATCACTTGCTCACCCCCGTTCTAATGTAATTTTTTAGATTTTTCAATATTTTTCAGTAATAAGAATCGGTATAAGGAAATGTTTATGAATAGAGCCAAAGCACTAATTCTTCTCCCCTTACGGAAAATTGGATTCCTAGCAATAGCAAAGGCATGGCCTTTTAAAAATCGGTGAATCTGAGAATAGGCTTCAAATCGTTTGTACTGTTCATCTAGCAACATCTTATCCAGAATAAAGAAGTGGGCATAGGCCAATCTGAAAAAAGCAACCTCTTTCAAATCAGGATAGTTTTTCACAACTTCATTGTAAAACTTTTGGTAGATATCAATATAGGCTAAATCCTTCTCTGCATAGGGTTTAGTCGTAATACTATCCCCTCTATGGAAATAGTAATAATAGGGTTTGGTATTAACAACGTACTTCTTAGCCAACTTGATTAAATCAAAATGATAATAAGCATCTTCATAAATCAATCCCTTTGGAAAGGATAGGGCAGTTGCAATCTCTCTCTTGACTAGCTTATTGCAGATCGTTCCAGGTATTTTTTCACCTATGAGGTATTCCCTCAGAAATGTTTGGGAATCACAGACAAAATACTCATCCTGATTGGCTGACTGTGGGCTTTCATCATTAGCATAGACATTCATAACACCACAGCTCGAAACATCCGCATCTTCTTGAATTAATTGCTCATATAAGCTCTGAATCATTTCTGGATGGATATAATCATCTGAGTCAATAAAAATCAGATAATCTCCGTGAGCCTGCTTCATTCCATCGTTTCGTGCTTGCGACAAACCTTCATTCTTTTTATGAAGTACTGACACCCTGTCATCTTGTTCAGCGATTGAATCACACAAGCGACCACTTTCATCCGTTGCTCCATCATCAACAAGGATGATTTCCAGATTTTGATAGGTCTGCTTCTGGATGGAAGCTATCGATTTTTCTAGGTACTGCGCCACATTATAGACTGGCACAATCACACTGATTAATGCAGTTTCCATGCTACTCCTCTAATAGTTTTTCTACTTGTTCGATTTGTTTGGCAATTGTGAATTGTTGAATGAATTGGCTAGCCTCATTAACATCGAAGTTTGAGGCAGAGGTCATGTAGTTCGTAATTGCCTGAGCTGCCTCTTGATTGCTCTCAATGATTTGTCCAAATCGTCCTTCTTGGGATAATTCCTCAGCACCTCCGACATCCGTAGAGACAAAAGGAAGTCCCAGACTCAAGGCTTCCACATACGCTCCAGGAAAACCTTCTTGTTTAGACATAGACAAGAGAACTTTCGTCTGAGATAAATACTGATAAGGATTTTTTTGATAACCAAGGAAATGTACATAGTCTTCAAGCTCATATTCTTTGACGCGTTTTTTCAGTTCCTCTTCCATATCCCCAGCACCGATAAAATAGAGATGATAGTTTTTTCCCTCTTGGTGTAATAATCGTATCACTTCCACCACACGGTCAGAACCCTTATTTTCCTCAATCCGTCCGATAGTACAGATACTTTGAGGCGCAATCTCGATATCGATCTTCTCTTGAGATTTTTCTAAAATAGTCTTAAAATCATATCCATTGTAGACCGTCTGTAATTTCGAAGCATAGTCTGGATAGACTTCCTTGATAGAATTGCTGGTTTTATTCGAAATTCCTACAATGGTATCCGCAGCATCCAACTGGCGTCTATGTGATTCTCTTTTGTAGCTATCCTTAAGAAATTCTTCGATACTTCCATGAATCCAAGAGATTTTCTTGACTTCTTTTCTTTTAGAGAATAAAAGTGGAGGATTCATAATGGTAAAGGAAACTTCAACATCATAGTCATCTTTCACCAGTAAGCGACGGGTCAATCTTGGAAAATAAATTCTCATTCTCCACAAAAGAGCTCGAATCCATCTGGCTTGGCGGTAATCCTGAAGGGATTTTAAAATGCGTACATGCTTGGTAACAGATTCGTATCCTTTGTCAAAGTGCTCCATTTCAAGAATATCAATATCATACTTTTCTGGATTCAGATTTGAAACAATGGTAGATAGAATCTTCTCTGCTCCACCCCCGAGAGAAAAAGACCACATAAAAAATAATATTTTTTTCTTAGCCACCATATTCTCCCTTGTATTCTGTATAAGACTTATCCATATCAGCGATAACAGCATCATGATGTGGTAGCTGCTTGTCTGCTGGTGGAGGTGTCATGTAGTCTCCAAAAGCAGTGCTGAGATAGGAATCATAGCCAACTGGAATAGGCATCTCTGTTCCTTCAAATGGCAAGAAAAGATTGTCTTCAAAAGATGCGATTGGGTACTTGTTTCGCATATAGCCAGGACCTGAGCATAATTCAGTGATTCCATCGCTCTCAGCTAGACTGTATTTGGTCATTTTTTTCTCAGCCTTTTTCCAAATGCGATAACGGAGAGATTTTGGCGTCACGCCCAGTAAAATACGGCTTCCCCATTTCATAAGTGCACCATGCTTTTCTGGAATAGTTTGGGCACAAAAGAGTGAATAAATCAAGGCCCAACGAACCTGTTTTTTCCGCTCAGCTGGATTTTTCGGATAATAATCCAAAGGTAACACATCTAAGGCCAGACCATGTGGCAAATCCAAATCCTGCTGATAAGGCTTAATACAAGTCGTTTCCTTGTCACGAATGGTAATAAAAAGATTGCGGTCGACAAAATCCTTATTACTCTTTGACAAGAAATAACGCTCATCTGCATAACGAGGCCATAATTCTGCTAATTTTTCATAGTCCTTACGGGGCATAAAAAAGTCTAGGTCGTCGTCCCAAGGAATAAAACCCTTGTTTCGAAGGGCACCAATAGCACCTCCACCACAAAGATAACAAAGCAAATCATGTTCTTTACAAAAGGCCACAAAATATTCAGCCATCTCCAGACTACGAGCCTGAATTGCTTTTAAATCAGTCATATTGTTCATTATTCTTTCTATCGTATCGTTTCATTATACCACAAATAAGGGGTGAAAATCTATTGCAGACTGTAAAAAATCAAAGCCTGATTGCTGGATAAATAGCCTTCAAACTTTGATTTTTCTGTCTTAACTTATCTCATTCCCATTTGAGCGAGCTTGGTTTGATATTTATTTTGGTCTACTAAGAGTGCCTGTCCTCCATAAACATCATAGGCATCGACCCAATCACCTAGTTCTGGAACTGTTAATCTCTCAATGCCATTTTGCGCTCCGTCTAGGAAGGATAAACCATTGGTCAATAAGAAACTATAGGGAACATTCGTAGAGGTCATGCCAAAGACCTTACCAAGTGCTTCTGATCCAGTAAAGAGTTTGGTTGGATCCTTGAGTTGCTGCAGAACAGCTGTCAACACTTGCTGTTGTCTCTTGGTACGACCATAATCACCTTCATCATCATCACGGAAGCGTGCATAATTGAGCAAGGTTGAACCGTTCATCTGCTGTTTCCCAACTTTAATAGTCTGGGTTGGTGACTCTGTTTCCGTAGCATGTAAATCATCTCCGACTGTAGCTTCGGTTAAAGGTTGACCTTCTAAGGTTGAGAATTTAGCATCAATCGTCACACCATCAGGAAATAGAGTGTCAATAGCAGTTGCGAAGGCCTGGAAGTCTACCAAAGCGTAGTACTTAATGTCCAAGTCAAAATTGTCTTTTAGGACTTTTCGAACCATTTCTGCCCCTTTTTGCCCCTCTTGTTCCCCCAACTCATAGGCTACATTTAACTTGTTATCGGACTGCTTTCTACCGTTGATGACTTGGCTGTATCCGTCTATATAAACCAAATTGTCACGCATGAAGCTGACCAGCTTGATTTTCTTATCTGAGCCACCAACGTTTAGAACCATAATCGAGTCCGTTCTCGTCTCAGCACTGTTCTGGCCAATCCGTCCATCCGTCCCCATAATCAAAATATTGACCCCATCCTTGGTATCTTGACCATGAAAAACTTCTACTTGAGCTGCCTTAGCATTGGCAGGTTTGGTTGGATCCGCATTTGAATAACCTTTTAGGAACATAAAAATCATGCCAAAACCGACACAGGCTAGAAGAGCAAGCAGTCCAGCAAAAATGCGCCCCCAACGAATCTTACGTTTCTTGGACTTAACCTTTGGAAGAGAATGGCTTTTCTGGTATTTTTTTGCACGGCTACGGTTACCATAGGATGGAAGAGGAGACTGATTGACTGGTTCCATGAAAGACTCTTCCATATCGTGATTTTCATTATAAATTTCTGGAGAAACTTCACTACCACTAGCCATATTTAACTTACCTTGCAGGTAAGCAAACTCTTTTTTCTCTCGCTCATTGAGGTAATGAATATTCTTAAAGAGATAGTCATAACGTAACTGCTCGTGGTGGCTTAAGGGATTTTCTTTACTCATCTTCTCTCCTTTCCATGGTCTGATATTGGATAAATAGGATAGGCGCCCAGTACTTTATACTGGATTCCAATCGCTTCTAATTCTTTTTGGGCAAAGTGGACCAAGTCCTTATCGGCATAATCAACATCGATAATGAAAAAGTATTCACCCAGTGCTGTCTTGAGTGGCCGACTTTCAATTTTTGTCAGGTCAATTCCTCTCCAAGCAAAGGTCGATAGAGCCTTGTAGAGGGCACCGGGAAGGTTGTCAGGTAAGGTCAAGGCCAAACTCATTTTCTCAGTTTGTACTTGCAAGGGAATGGCTGCACCTTCAGCTCCCAAAACCCAGAAACGTGTGAAATTAGCTTCCATTTCCTGAATATCCTCGGCAATCAGTTCCAAGCCATATTCTTCAGCAGAACTTCTAGGTGCAATCGCTGCATAAGGTTGGTCTGGATGTTCGGAAATAAAACGGGCCGCATAAGCTGTACTAGCTGTTATCTCGATTTGGGCCTCTGGATATTGTTCATCGATGAATTTCTTTCCTTGAGCCAAGGCCTGTGGATGTGAAAAAATCTTTTCAATCTTAGTATGGCCTGGAACCACCATCAACTGCTGATGAATAGGCTGAACGATTTCTGCTACTGCTTGAATGCGAGCCTGATGAAAAAGGTAGTCCAAGGTTTCATGAACACTACCTTCGATAGAATTTTCAACTGGCACCACAGAATAGTTCACCAAGCCTTGCTCATAGGCCTTGATGACATCTGTAATGTTGGCAAAGGCCTGCAATTCCTCCTGAGGAAAAGCTGTCTGCACAACGTGGTGTGAAAATGATCCCTTGGGACCTAGATAAGCAATTTTCATCTCAGTTCCTCTATAATTTCCTCTGGGCTTAACTTGGTCACATCCAAAACCCGACTGGCCACTTCCTCATACCAAGCCTGTCTTTCTTGAAAAATAGCTGCTAATTCTTCCTTGCTATTATTTAGAAAAAGCGGACGCTGATTGTCCTTATCAGCTGATATGCGTTGGTAGAGGGTTTCAAAATCAGCTTTCAGATAGATATTATCAGAATTGGTTTTGAGTAAGTCGCGATTTTTCTGAGAAATGACTACTCCTCCACCAGTTGACACAACTTGATCTCTTTGTAGTAAATCAGCTAGGACTTCAGACTCTACCTGACGAAAGGCTTCTTCTCCCATTTCGGAGAAAAATTCCGCAATAGACATGCCTAAGCGCTTCTCTATCAGATCATCCATATCAAGGTAATTAGGGTCCAAGCCTCTTGCAATAGTCGATTTGCCAGCCCCCATAAATCCTAGTAATATCTTAGCCATGAATCAAGCTCTCCAAATCATCAAAGAAGCTAGGATAGCTGGTATTGATGGCTTCAGCACGGTCAAGCTCCACTTCTCCATCTGCAACCAAGAGGGCCGCGATAGCCGTCATCATGCCGATACGGTGGTCCCCAAACGTATTGACTCTAGCACCGTGAAGGGCTGACTTCCCTTTGATAATCATTCCATCTGCCGTAGGAGTAATATCTGCTCCCATACTATTTAAGGCGTCTGCCACAACCTGAATGCGATCTGTTTCCTTAACCTTAAGTTCCTCAGCATCCTTAATAACTGTTACACCTTGAGCTTGGGTCGCAAGAAGAGCAATAATGGGCAATTCATCAATCAAGCGTGGAATCAAGGCACCACCAATCTCTGTTCCTTTCAAGTCAGAAGACTCAACAGTCAAAGTAGCAGATTTAGCAACTGGATCAATTTCAGTTATTTCTAGTTTTCCACCCATGGCGCGAATGACATCAATGATACCTGTACGCGTTTCGTTGATGCCCACATTTTTAAGCACCACACGAGAGTTTGGAACAATCAAACCTGCGACCAACCAAAAGGCTGCACTGGAAATATCTCCTGGAACAACCACCTTTTGTCCTGTCAATTTTTGTGGTCCTTGGACTGTGATTTTTTTGCCCTCCACACTTAAATGGCCACCAAATTGTTGCAACATATCTTCAGTATGATTACGGGTGCACTCTTTCTCGATAATAACAGACTCCCCCTGAGCCTGCAGGGCCGCAAACATCAAGGCTGACTTGACTTGGGCAGAGGCAATTGGCAACTCATAATGAATAGGTCTTAGGTTTTTCGTCCCTTTTAAATGAAGGGGAGGCAAGTCTCGCTCAGTTTGCCCTGAAATGTTAACACCCATTTTTTTCAGCGGAATCGTCACACGGTCCATAGGACGTTTGGAAAGACTGTCATCTCCAAACATCTCTACTTCAAAGTCTGCACCTGCAAGAACGCCTGAAATCAGGCGAATCGAGGTTCCAGAATTTCCCATATCAAGGGCATTTTGTGGAGCTTTTAAACCATCCATGCCTACACCTTGAATAGTAATAACCCCATCTTTATCCTCAATCTCAACACCAAGGTCACGAAAAACTTGAATAGTTGAGAGCACGTCCTCGCCACGTAATATATCATAAACCTTGGTCTCACCCTCAGCCAAACCTCCAAAGATAATGGAACGATGGCTAATAGACTTGTCACCTGGAACGCGGATACTGCCATGTAAGTGGCTAATGTTTGTTTTTAGTTTCATACTGGACCTCATACTTGCAATACTTTTACCTATTTTATCATAAAAAGCCAGAAATTCCTTAAAAATTCCTGACTTTATGATAGTTATTTTCTTATTTTAGCAATTCTGAAACTGGTTCAAAAACAATTTTTTCAATGTCAGAAAGGTAAATCGCCAATTGTTGTTGCTTGGTAAAGAATTCTGACAAGAGGCTATTCCCCTGAATCTGCTTGCCAAAGCCTTCCATCTTCGCTTGGAAGGAAGCGTCTGGCATTTGACCTGTCTGCGCTAGTCTTTGAATTTCCTCTTGGAAAGCAACATATTCTGTAAAGATTTTGCTTGCCTCAGCATCTGCTGCAATCGCATCTTTAGCTGCTTTGACAGCCTTGTATTCTGGTAATTCGCGTAAACCGCGACTGAGTTCATTTGCACTATCGTAAATATTTGACATAATTTTCTCCTTATTTGACAACGACTGTGTAGTCGGTATTTTCTGTTATGAGGTGCTCGGCTCGTTCTAAGTCTTGAGCATTTTTAAATGAAATTTGTAGGATTCCGTGAATATCTTCACGGTTTTCCTCGTTAATATGAATATTGACCAAGGAAGTTCCACGTAGCAGTTCCAAAATCCGCAAGATGACATTTTCTTCATCGGGAACATCGACATAGAGGTCATAAGAGCTATCCACTCCACCACGCTTATGGATTTCCATGGCCTGACGTTGCTCACGCGCTTGATTGAAAAAGTTCCAGATTTGCTCCTCATCTCCCTTGCTGATGGCCCGGCCAACCTCATCCAAACGTTCCTTGAAATCCGCAATGCGGTCTAGAATAGTCTCACGATTGGACAAGAGAATGGAGGTCCACATACCTGGCTCGCTTTCCGCAATCCGAGTCATATCTCGAAAACCACCTGCCGCAAAGCGCCTTGCCATCTCATGTTCTTGAGCATAGACCGCGGTCTGTTCCATGAGACTAGAAGCCAGAATATGAGGAAAATGGCTAATCTGAGAAGTGACTCGATCATGCTCCTTGGCATCAATCTCGATAAAACGGGCATGAAGACCTGAAAGCAAGTCCCTCATTTCCTCAAGCGTATCCTGACCTGTCAGACTCGAAGGTGTGAAGATATAATAGGCATTTTCAAAAAGATTAACATCTGCCGAAGCAGCCCCTGTCTTGTGACTACCAGCCATGGGATGGGCCCCGACAAAGCAAACAGGTTTGCCAGCCAAATATTGCTCCGCCGCATCCACAATGGCTGACTTGGTCGAACCAGCATCTGAAATAATGACCCCTTCTTTCAAGTCCAAGTCGGCCAACTCCTTAATGAAAGCAATGGTTTGTTTGATTGGCAAGCTGAGAATAATGATATCTGCCAAAGGAGCAAAACTGACAAAATCATCTGTTGCACGGTCAATCATGCCCTCTTTCAAGGCGATATCTCTCGAAGCTTGACTGCGATTATAACCTAAAATTTTATAATCTGGATGATCGCGTTTGATACCGAGTGCCATAGAGGCACCAATCAGACCAAGACCTGCGATATAGATTGTTTTTGCCATAGGAACTCCTTAATAGTTCTTTGTATAGTCTCGGTGTTTGGCTACTGCTTCTTTTAATTCCTCTAGATTGTCTGATGAGAATTTTTCGAGGATTTCTTGTGCCAGAACTGTTGCCACAACGGCTTCCATGACCACTCCTGCAGCTGGAAGGGCGGTCGGATCACTTCTCTCCACAGTTGCCTTGTAGGGTTCATGGGTTTCGATATCCACACTCATGAGTGGTTTGTAGAGAGTAGGAATGGGCTTCATCACTCCTCGAACAACGATGGGTTGTCCATTGGTCATACCACCTTCAAAGCCTCCTAGATTGTTGGTACAGCGAGTATAGCCGTCTTCTTTAGACCAGAGAATTTCATCCATTACTTGGCTACCTTTACGATAGCCAGCTTCAAATCCAAGACCAAATTCCACCCCTTTAAAGGCATTGATAGAGACAACTGCTTGGGCAAGTCTGGCATCCAATTTTCTGTCCCATTGGACATAGGAACCAAGACCAACTGGAACACCTCCGACAACTGTCTCCACAACCCCACCGATGGTATCACCGTCACGTTTGATTTGGTCAATATAATCCTTGATTTCCTGTTCTCTTTCTTGGTTGACAATAGAAACTTCAGACTGGGCAGCTCTTTCCTTAATCTCAGCAACTGTGAGATTCTCAGGAACATCGATTTCCTTGCCACCAAAGACTACGACATGGTTGGCAATCTCCATATCCAGCTCAGCCAAGAGGCGTTTGGCTACTGCGCCAACTGCCACCCGCATGGTGGTTTCACGAGCTGATGAACGTTCTAAAGAATTTCGCAAATCGTCAAAACGGTACTTGATGCCCCCAACCAAGTCGGCATGACCTGGACGTGGATGGGTGATTTTCCGTTTGCTTTTAAGGCGATCTTCAATGTCCTCCGCAGACATAATATCTAGCCATTTTTGGTGGTCCTTATTGATGACATCCATGGTAATAGGCGCCCCAGTAGTCCTCCCATGGCGAACACCCGAAGTAAAGATAACTTGGTCGCTCTCAATCTTCATACGACCACCGCGGCCGTATCCACCCTGACGACGTTTCAGGTCCTCATTGATATCCTCTGCTGTCAAAGGTAGTCCAGCTGGAATTCCTTCAATGATAGCCGTCAGACGGGGACCGTGTGATTCTCCTGCAGTTAAATATCTCATACACTCTCCTTATTTTACCAAGTAGTCTTTCATCTCTTCCAGAGAAACTGGGTGAATGGTTGCTGAACCAAGCTCTGGTACCAAGACCAATTTCAAGGTGTTGCCACGCGCTTTCTTGTCATGAGTCAAAGCCTGATAAAGCTTGTCAACATCCCAGCTTTCATAGTCAACAGGCAAGCCAAATTTCTGACACATTTCTGTGATGGACTGGGTAATGCCAGCTGGCATGAGACCCTTTTTCTCAGCAACCTTGGAAATCTGCACCATGCCCATGGCCACAGCTTCTCCATGCATGACCTTACCATAACCTGCAGTTGCTTCAATGGCATGGCCAATAGTGTGGCCAAAGTTGAGGTAAAGGCGTACACCGTTGTCCAACTCATCCTCAACTACCATCTTACGCTTAACCTGGCAAGAATGTTCAATCAAGGTCTCTGCATGTTCCAGAATGCTCTCAACAGAACAATCCAGCTCCGTCAAAAGAGCCCACAGTTCTGGATCCTCAATCAAGCCATACTTGATAACCTCACCCATCCCTTCAATCAACTCTCTTTTTCCAAGCGTTTCAAGAACAAGTGGGTCAATCAAAACCCCATCTGGTTGGGCAAAGGTCCCCACCATATTTTTAGCAAATGGAGTATTAACACCTGTCTTTCCGCCGATAGAAGAATCAACCTGGGCTGTCAAGCTAGTCGGTATCTGAACAAAATGAATGCCCCTCATATAGGTAGAGGCTACGAAACCAGCCAGGTCTCCAACGACACCACCTCCGAGAGCCACTATTCCATCGCTACGAGTCAACCCCTGCTTAACTAGAAATTCATAGACTTTCTGAACAGTAGTTAAATTCTTTCGTTCTTCCCCTTCTAAAAAATCAAAAACAGCTACCTGAAAACCAGCATCTTCTAGGCTGAGCTTGACCTTCTCTGCATAAAGAGAAGCTACATGGTTGTCTGTCACAATCACTACCTTTTGTGGTTGCCAGAGTTCTCGCAACCATCGACCAGCCTGAGCCAGACAGCCTTTTTCAATCTGAATATCATAAGGATGATGAGGAATATCGATTCTGATTTTCATAGGAGAATCTCCCTTTCTTTATTGGTATTTTTCTGTTAAGGACTGCCAAATTTCTTCTGTTGGCATTTCCTTTCCTGTCCACAGTTGAAAAGCTTCTGCAGCTTGATAGAGCAACATTCCCAGACCATTGACAACTGGATTCCCCTGACTTCTAGCCCATTTCAAAAATGGTGTTTCAAAGGGTTGGTAAATGATATCTGCTACTAAAAGAGTTTCTGATAGGACAATGTTTTCAGGAACTGGAGATGATTGACCATCCATGCCCACACTGGTCGCATTGACAAGTAAATCCGACTCAGCAATCCTTGCTTGCAGTTCAGAAACATCTTCTAAAGCATACAAGTCCACTTTAAAGCCTGTCTGCTCCTGTAACTTGTTCAGGTAAGGTCTTGTTTTTTTCATAGAAACTGAACGAACAAAGACCGAAATCTGACTGACGCCGTCCAAAATAGCTTGCGCTATAATGGACTTGGCAGCACCACCTGCACCCAGCAGGGTCATCTTCTTACCTGAAATTGTAAAAGAAGGCAAGCTCTTAAAAAATCCCTTGCCATCTGTATTATATCCAATTAAATTGCCATTCTCATTGACAACCGTATTAACCGCACCAATCAAGCGCCCTTCATCGCTCAGCCCATCCAAATAAGGAATCACCTGCTCCTTATAGGGCATGGACAGGTTAATGCCAAACATCTGGTAGCGACGAATATTGGCCACTGTTTCTGCCAAGTCACCCGCTTCAATCTCCCAAGCCACGTAAGCACCATTGGTAGCTGTCGCCTCAAAGGCACTATTGTGAATAAAGGGGGAAATAGAATGCTTAATAGGATTGGCAACCACGGCAGCTAAACGTGTATAGCCATCAAGCTTCATCCAAAATCTCCCGAATTTTTTTCATGTTAGCTAAGGAAATTTGACCTGGGGCACTTGCCTCATCTAGACTAGCAAAGGACCAGCTAGAACCTGTCACATCTGCAGTGATACGAGAGACCTTGCCCACCTTGCCCATAGAAATGGTCACATATTCCTGCTCAGGATTGAGGGTTTTAAAACCTCGTGTATAGTTCATCAAGTCTAAGACATCCTGCTCCGTGTGAGCCATCACCGCAACCTTGACAAGTTTTGGATTTAAGCTCGTCAACTCTGACAAGATTTCCATCATATTTTCAGGTGTTTCTTGGAAATTGTGGTAACTCAAAACAAGATTTGGGAAGTCCAGCATTTCCTCAAAAACATCCTTGTAGCTAAAATACTCAAAATCAATATAGTCTGGTTGATAGAGTTGCGCAACTTCCTTGATTAGATGGATATATTCTTCTGGAGAAAGGTCGATTTCTCCCCCCTCAGAACGAGTTCGCAGCGTGAAGACCAACTCACGACCTGCGAATTTTTCAAAAATAGCTGGAGCCACCTGCAAAATCGCTTCCTTAGGCAGATAGTCGGCACGCCATTCAATGATGTCGGCATCTAGGTACCTCGTGACATCCAGAGCCTGGACCTCCTCTAAACTTCTTGGCATTACTGAAACAATTAATTTCATTTACTAACCTTCATACTAATCACCTTGAGGTAATTACTACTTTCATCTTTTTTATTATAGGCAAAATCTGCTGGAAGACCGTATTTATTTAAAATCTGGTAACTTCTTCCTGCAAAGCCTTTATCAATTTGTTCTGTAAATTTCTGGCGGGATACATTGGCAGCATTGGTGCTGGCAATAATAATACCGCCCGGATTTAAAATCTCAAGACTTTGGGATATCAACTTATGATAATCCTTAGCCACAGAAAATGTTTGTTTTTTGTTCCGAGCAAAGCTAGGCGGATCTAGAACAATCACATCATAGGTCAAGTCTTTTCGTTTGGCATACTTGAAATACTCAAAAACATCCATGACTATAAAACGATGGTCGTCTGTGCTGATTCCATTAGCCTGAAAATGAGCTTGAGACAATTCTCGTGAACGTTTAGCTAGGTCAACCGAAGTAGTCTGGTTTGCTCCTCCCATGGCCGCAGCCACTGAAAAGGCTGCTGTATAAGAAAACATGTTGAGCAAGGATTTGCCCGTAGCCAATCCATCCACTAGACTACCACGAACCTCGTGCTGGTCTAGGAAAATCCCTGTCATCAAGCCATCATTCATAAAGACTTGATAGAGGACACCATTTTCCAAAACAGTGAAGAAGTCAGGTGCTTCTTGACCATAAACATGGGCAGATTCATAGTCCAAACCCTTAAAGCGGATTTTCTCATAGGTCCCTAAAACCTCAGGAAAAACCTGTCTAAAGGCTTCTGAGATTGTCTGACGAATCTGATAAACATAAGAGTTATACCAAGAAAAGACGGCATAGTCGCCATAAAGGTCCACTGTCAGACCGCCAAAGCCATCTCCCTCTTGGTTGAAGAGACGAAAGGCAGTTGTCAATTCATCTTGATAGTAGGCTTTTCTCTTTTCTTTAGCTTGTCTAAACAGCGTTTCAAAGAAAGCTTGATTGAAGGTCACCTTGTCTTTGCTAACAAACCAGCCCAAGCCCTTGTTTTGCTGAGAAAGGTAGGCAGTACCAAGAAAGTTTCCATCTTGACTATGGACTTCTACTTCCTGATCCTTGAGATGAACATCTGCAAGGTCGCTAGCTTCTAGTAAAACTAGTCCCTTTGAAAGCTTTTTTTCAACCCGTTTGTTGACTCTTATTCTATTCATAGTCACTATTATAGCAAATTTTGTGACAATTCTCAAAAAAGAAACTACCCTTGCTTTTTTACTCTAGTTTTAAAAAATGGTATACTAATACTAATAAAAACTTAGGAAGTAATTGTGTGAGAATCAATTTTAACAAAATCCAAGAAGCCATGGGTACCAGACTGGGTTTTGTCCTAACCCTTTTAATCCTCTATTGGCTCAAAACCTTATTAGCCTATACCGTTGACTTTAATTTAGATATTCAAGTGGGCAAGCTGCAAGGGAATTACCTTGCCTTTATCGCTTTTTTCAATCCCCTTCCCTTGGGATTGCTCCTGCTGGCTCTAGCCCTCTATGCTCGGTCAACCAAGATCTTTTATGGCCTGAGTATAGCTATTTATAGCCTTTTGTTCATTTGGCTTTATTCCAATATCTTTTACTATCGAGAATTTAGTGACTTTATCACGGCCAATACCATGAAAGTGGTCAGCAAGGTATCTGTTGGTACTGCGGAACTAGAGTTACTGCGCTTTTGGGATTTTATCTATTTTATGGATTTCCCACTGCTGGCTTATCTTCTCTATAAAAAGATCATCCAGCTGGACAGGAGACCTTTCAAATTCCGCTCCAGTGTTGCTATCACTGCTCTCTCAGCCCTGCTCTTTTCTGCTAATCTTTTCTTGGCTGAAATCGAACGTCCCGATCTCCTATCGCGAGGATTTTCTAATTATTATGTTGTCCGCGCCCTTAGTTTGCCAGCCTTTTTAGGCTATAGTGCCAACCAATCCTACAGTGCCAACAAAGAACGTGCCAAGGCCTCTGAGACTGATCTTCAACCTATCACAGACTATATTCAAGAACATGCTGCTAAGCCTAATCCAGACTATTATGGCTTGGCCAAAGGGAAAAATGTGATTTATCTCCACTTGGAGAGTTTCCAGCAATTCCTGCTTGACTATAAACTCAACATAGATGGAACTGAGCATGAAGTCACTCCCTTCCTTAATTCCCTCTACCATTCGCAAGCAACCCTAGCCTTTTCGAATATCTTTAACCAAGTCAAGGCTGGTAAGACCTCAGATGCGGAAACCATGCTGGAGACTGGTTTGTTTGGACTTGACCAAGGTTCCTTTATGGTCAATTACGGTGGGACCAATACCCAGCAAGCTGCGCCTTTTATCCTATCAAAAAATGGCTACCAATCGAGTGCTGTCTTTCACGGTAATATCGGGACCTTCTGGAATCGAAATACAACTTACAAACAGTGGGGCTACCAATACTTCTTTGATGCTTCCTATTTTACTAAGCAAGACAGTAGCAATTCTTTCCAATATGGTTTAAATGATAAAATCATGATGAAAGATTCTATCCAATATCTAGAGCACTTGCAGCAGCCTTTTTATGCTAAGTATATCACGGTGTCCAATCACTATCCCTATGCTAGCAATCTGACAGGCGATGAGCTTGGTTTCCCACTGGCTAAAACCAAAGATGAAACCATCAATGGCTACTTCCAAACAGCTAACTATCTGGATAGTGCTATCAAGGCCTTCTTTGACTATCTCAAAGAAAGTGGCCTCTATGAAAAATCCATCATCGTCATCTATGGAGACCATTATGGCATTTCCAATTCCCGCAATCCTGAGCTGGCACCCTTGATTGGAAAGACTTCTGAGAACTGGTCGAATTACGACAATGCCATGTTGCAACGAGTGCCTTTTATGGTGGTCATGCCTGGCTATGAAAAAGGACAAATCATCAATACCTACGGTGGACAAATCGATATCTTACCGACTCTCGAACACCTCTTTGGTATTGAGTCCAATTCCTTCCTTCAAGTCGGCCAAGACCTTCTGTCTCCAGATCATCAAGAAATCGTTGCCTTTCGGACTGCCAATTCCTTCGTCACACCAAAATATACTAGCTATGACGGACGAACCTACTATACTGAGAGCGGTCTTGAAATCAGCAATCTTGATGAACAAGCTCAAACTGAACTAGAAAGCGTTCGGCAAGCAGCTATTCAACAGCTGAAAATCAGCGACCAGATTCAAACTGGTGATTTGATACGTTTCTACCAAGCAGATCATCTTGGAAAAGTTGATACAGAAAGTATTTCTTACCTCAATTCTTTACCAATTCTGCAAAAGATTGAGCAGGAAAAAGGTAGTCAATCAACCAGTCTCTTTAGCCAACGACAAGGTAAAACCAGTGCTGACCTTTTCAAAGCTCCAAGTTACCAAGAACTCCACCCAGAGTCGGCAGAAACCGAATCAAAATCACAATAAAAAATGCTCTTCCGTCTTGGAGGAGCATTTCTTTTTAAAAATTTATCAAGCAAGCGACCAACTATCTCATCTTTTTTCTATTTCTGTCAATATGCGTGATAGATAGTAATGATAGCTAAAAATAGCAAGACCAAGCAAGACGATAAGAGCTCCTACTCCCGAGCTAATGGCAAGGATAGGGGAGAGAGACCGAACCAAGAATATGCTCCCTATTACAAGGGCCATTAAGATTGCACTATAAATTAAGAGTAAAATTATTGCTACTATACGATTTGAACGGTTCACCAGGTCCGTAATGTTACTCCAATTGGTTGACAAATTTTTAACGTCCTTAAAGTAATGGTGGCAAGAAAGGATGACACTGGCAAGGGTCCAGACTACAAGAAGGTAAATCATCGAAAGGATGGGCAAGCCTAAATATAGAGAAAGACCAAGTAAAGTCAGAACTGGTAAAAAGGACTGGACAGCAAATATAATCCAAAATTTCACTTTCACATAACGAGCAAAGTCAAAGGGTAAACTCTTCAGAAAATCAACATTTTCCCTCTCTAAGGACAAGGCAATTGAATGCAGGCTGGTGATATTGTTATTGACAACTGCTATAAAAAGAGCTATAAAAAACAAGGGTAACCAGTATGGAGGATGAATGTCTGGAACTATCTGAGAATCTCGGATGTTGGAAATCAGACCAATCATCATGAGATAAGGAAGGAAAGCACTTGTAAAAAGCACTGTAATCACGCCAGTCCCCTGTCCCAAAAGGGTGAGGTGGTAGCGTAAAACCATGCGGAAAAATCCCTTTTTAGTAGTTGAAATTCTCTCCTTACTGCGACGTTCTTTCTTGACCTTCTCCTCACTGTTAAGCAGGATAACGTCATAAAAACGAGGAAAAACCTTCTTTTTGCTCAAGTAAAGCAAGAAGAGAGTTAGTCCTATCCAAGCGAGCAGACCCAGGATGGCTTCTGTCGAAAAAGGCTCCACTGCTATTTTGTAAAAGAGATGAATAGGATAAAGGAGAACTGGAATGTCTCTAACTTTGTCAACAATACGTCCAGAAGTCGACTGTAGAAAGAAGACAAATATTAAAGGTATGAGAACTCCTATCCCAATCATCACATTCGAAAAAATAGACTGATACTTTCTGAAGACCGTAGTCTGAGCCAAGAAATGTACTGCCACTACCATCACTAAAGTAACAGAGACAAATAATAAGGCCAAGGACAGCAGCATCAAAGGCAAGCCCAGCCAAAGAGAAGGAGCTAGCCTAATATAGAGGACTAGAAAATAAGCTAGGATTGGTACAATTCCAGGCAGAGCTGGCAAGAGGACAGACAGTCCTTTAGCGATTATAATCTCTGATTCTTTAAAGGCATAGGGCCTATAGGAGACTAGGTCCTTACTCTCATAAAAGACATTGTAAAAAGCTGTTAAAGAAGTTGAAAAGGCAATCACTAGTAAAATAGCAACCATGAAGCTAAAATAAACAGGCATTTCCTCAAAAGGAAAACGAAAGGCTATATTTATAAACATGAAAAGCATCAAGAGACTAGAAAAAATGTAAGAACTTAGGACTCTAGCGGAAACATTTACTTTTTTCCCAGGATTCTTAGCCTGCTTCTTTCGTAGGTTAGCCAGATTAGCTTCTTGAGATGAATAGAGGATATTGATATCAACTAATTTTTTAATGACCTTGAGACGCATCTGAAACCTCCTCTTTTCTACCAGCAAGGTTAAGGTAGATACTTTCCAAAGACTGGTCTGGGTGGTCTTTTCTCAAGTCCTCCACGCTACCACAATAAATCAAATGCCCCTTTTTCAAAATAGCAATCCGATCACAGACTTGCTCGGCCACCTCTAGGACATGGGTTGAAAACAAGACCGTCTTGCCTTTTTGCGCATGCTCCTTCATCATTTGCTTCAAATCAAAGGCAGCCTGGGGATCCAAACCAGTCAAGGGTTCATCCAAAACCCAAATATCAGGATCAGACAAGAGTGCCCCAATGACAAATACTTTCTGACGCATTCCGTGAGAAAGAGTTTCAATAACCTGATAGCGATTTTCAGCAAAATCAAAAATACTCAATAGCCTAGCTAGACTAGCCTCCAAGTCAGAGCTAATCAGATCATAGGATGAAGCAATCAATTCCCAAAACTCATTGGCCGTTAAGCGTAAAAATAAGTCAGGCGAGTCTGCTACGTAGCCAATCTTTCGTTTGATCGCCAAGCGATTTTCCGATAAATCCTGACCGTCTACCAAAATACGACCACTGCTGGGCGAAATGATACTGACTAAGGATTTTATGGTGGTCGATTTTCCAGCCCCATTATGGCCAATCAAACCCATAATCTCCCCATTGTCAATCTGCAGATTGAGATTGCTCAAGGCCTCTTTATCACCATACAACTTACTAACATTTTGAAATTCAATCATGGGATGACTCCTATATTTATGTTCTTTATATTGTTATATTAGCACTTTGGTACAGATTTATCAACACTTTTGATAAAATAGTCGAAAATATTTTTTAGATTTGCGCAAACGTTTGCGTAACCTAGAACTTTATGATAGAATAAAGAACAAGATTGACAAGTAAGAGGAAACATCATGCAAAATCAAACACTCATGCAATACTTTGAATGGTATCTGCCCCACGACGGCCAGCACTGGACGCGTCTAGCTGAAGATGCTCCACACCTAGCTGATCTCGGTATCAGCCACGTCTGGATGCCACCAGCTTTCAAGGCTACCAATGAAAAAGATGTAGGTTATGGGGTCTATGACTTATTCGACTTAGGAGAGTTTAATCAAAAAGGAACTGTCCGCACCAAGTATGGTTTTAAAGAAGACTATCTTCAAGCCATTCAAGTTCTAAAAGCACAGGGAATTCAACCTATGGCCGATGTGGTGCTCAATCACAAGGCTGCTGCTGATCACATGGAAGCCTTTCAAGTTATCGAAGTGGATCCTGTAGACCGTACAGTTGAACTTGGGGAACCCTTCACCATCAATGGCTGGACTAGTTTTACATTCGATGGCCGCCAAGATACCTACAATGATTTCCACTGGCATTGGTACCACTTCACAGGTACAGACTACGATGCTAAACGCCGTAAATCTGGGATTTATCTCATCCAAGGGGACAACAAGGGTTGGGCAAATGAGGAATTAGTCGATAACGAAAACGGAAACTACGACTACCTCATGTATGCCGACCTAGACTTTAAACATCCTGAAGTCATCCAAAATATCTATGACTGGGCTGACTGGTTCATGGAAACGACTGGTGTAGCTGGTTTCCGCTTGGATGCCGTTAAACACATTGACTCTTTCTTCATGCGCAATTTTATCCGTGATATGAAGGAAAAATACGGTGAGGATTTCTATGTTTTTGGTGAATTTTGGAATCCTGACAAGGAAGCCAATCTGGACTATCTTGAAAAAACGGAAGAACGCTTTGACCTTGTCGATGTTCGTCTCCACCAGAATCTCTTTGAAGCCAGTCAAGCTGGCGCAAACTATGACCTTCGTGGTATTTTCACAGATAGCTTGGTTGAACTCAAGCCTGACAAGGCTGTGACTTTTGTCGACAACCACGATACCCAACGAGGTCAGGCTCTTGAGTCTACCGTTGAAGAATGGTTCAAACCAGCAGCCTATGCCCTCATTCTATTACGTCAAGACGGCCTTCCATGTGTCTTTTACGGAGACTACTATGGGATTTCAGGGCAGTATGCTCAACAAGATTTCAAAGAAGTCCTTGACCGCCTCCTAACCATCCGAAAAGATTTGGCCTATGGAGAGCAAACAGACTACTTTGATGATGCTAACTGTATCGGTTGGGTCCGTTCAGGTGCTGAAAATCAATCCCCAATCGCAGTCCTTATCTCAAATGACCAAGAAAACAGCAAATCAATGTTTGTCGGCCAAGAATGGGCTAACCAAACCTTTGTAGATTTACTTGAAAACCACCAAGGTCAAGTTACAATCGATGAGGAAGGTTATGGACAATTCCCAGTCTCAGCTGCTTCGGTAAGTGTCTGGGCAGCCAATACAATCTAATACTATTCGAAAATCAAATTCAAACCGCGTCAACGTCGCCTTGCCGTACTCAAGTACAGCCTGCGGCTAATTTCCTAGTTTGCTCTTTGATTTTCATTGAGTATAATAGCAAATAATAACCAAGCCAGATCCAATCAGATTTGGCTTTTTTGCATTCACAAAAAGACCTACCCAAATGGATAGATCTTTGTTTTCTTACAATTTACCTGCTACGGCATCCAACAATTCTTGGATTTTAGCTTGATTGCTTCCTCCTGCCATGGCCATGTCTGGTTTACCTCCACCACGTCCATCGACGATTGGTGCTAATTCTTTGACAAGGTTTCCTGCATGAAGGTATTTTGTCTTGCTTGCTACAAGGACATTGACTTTGTCACCGATAGCAGCAACTAGGACAAGAAGATCAGAGTAGTCTTTTTGTTTCCAGTTATCCGCAAAAGTACGAAGGGCACCAGCGTCAGATACAGATACTTGGCTAGCAATGTAACGGTGACCATTGACTTCCTTAACATCCTTGAAGATATCGCCTGCGGCTGCAGCTGCGGCTTTTTCTTTCAACTCAGCATTTTCTTTTTGAAGTTGACGAAGTTGTTCTTGAAGTCCTTCTACCTTGTGAGGTACTTCTTTAAGTTGAGGTGCTTTCAAGGTTGCTGCGACAGCTTTAAGAGCATCTTCTTGTTCACGGTAGGCTTCAAAGGCTTCCTTACCAGTCACTGCCAAGATACGGCGAGTTCCTGATCCAATCCCTTCTTCTTTGACAATCTTGAAGAGACCAATTTCAGAAGTGTTGCCAACGTGGGTACCACCACAAAGCTCGATAGAGTAGTCACCGATAGTAACAACACGGACTTCTTTTCCGTATTTCTCACCAAAGAGGGCCATAGCTCCCATTTCTTTAGCAGTGTCAATATCCGTTTCAACTGTCTTCACTTCAAGAGCTTCCCAGATTTTTTCGTTGACTTGCTGCTCAATCGCACGCAATTCTTCAGCAGTTACTGCTTGGAAGTGGGTAAAGTCAAAGCGAAGGAATTCTACTTCATTAAGCGAACCTGCCTGAGTTGCATGGCTGCCAAGGATATTGTGAAGAGCCGCATGGAGCAAGTGAGTCGCAGTGTGGTTTTTCATGACACGGTGACGACGATTGGTATCAATTGCCAAGGTATATTCTTGGTTCAAGGCAAGCGGTGCAAGGACGTCAACTGTATGAAGAGCTTGTCCGTTTGGTGCTTTTTGAACATTGGTCACAGTAGCCACAACCTTACCTGACTCATCCAAGATTTGTCCGTGGTCAGCTACCTGTCCACCCATTTCAGCGTAGAATGGCGTTTCCGTAAAGATAAGTGAGGCAGTTCCTTCTGACACAGCTTCTACTTCTGCATTATCCGCTACGATAGCCACCAATTTAGAAGACAATTGGCTAGCATTGTAGTTGAAGACACTTTCTACAGTGATGTTTTGAAGGGTTTCATTTTGCATACCCATTGAGCCACCCTTAACAGCTGACGCACGCGCGCGTTCTTGCTGTTCTTTCATGGCTGCTTCAAAACCTTCACGGTCTACAGTCATACCAGCTTCTTCAGCGATTTCTTCAGTCAATTCAACTGGGAATCCATAAGTGTCATAAAGTTTGAAGACATCTGAACCAGCGATAACAGATTGACCTTTTTCTTTCAATTCAGCTACAATGCCTTGGGCAAAATGTTGACCTGAGTGAAGAGTACGCGCAAATGATTCTTCTTCGCTCTTAACGATTTTTTCGATAAAGTCACGTTTTTCAAGCACTTCTGGGTAGTAGCTTTCCATGATTTTTCCAACAGTTGGAACGAGTTTGTAAAGGAAAGGCTCGTTGATTCCCAATTTTTGACCATGCATAGACGCACGACGGAGAAGACGACGAAGGACATAACCACGACCTTCATTTCCTGGAAGGGCACCATCACCGATGGCAAATGAAAGGGAACGGATGTGGTCAGCGATGACCTTGAAGCTCATGTTGTCGCCATCTTGGTCATAAACCTTACCAGACAATTTCTCCACTTCACGGATGATTGGCATGAAGAGGTCTGTCTCAAAGTTTGTCTTAGCCCCTTGGATAACGGCTACCAAACGCTCCAAACCAGCGCCCGTATCAATGTTCTTGTGTGGCAATTCCTTGTACTCGCTACGAGGAACAGCAGGGTCTGCGTTAAATTGTGACAAAACGATGTTCCAGATTTCGATATAACGGTCGTTTTCGATATCCTCTGCAAGCAGGCGAAGACCGATATTTTCTGGATCAAAAGCTTCTCCACGGTCAAAGAAAATTTCTGTATCAGGTCCAGAAGGCCCAGCACCGATTTCCCAGAAGTTATCTTCGATTGGAATTAAGTGGCTTGGGTCCACTCCCACTTCAATCCAACGGTTGTAAGAATCTTTATCATCTGGATAGTAAGTCATGTAAAGTTTCTCAGCTGGGAAGTCAAACCATTCAGGGCTTGTCAAAAGCTCATAAGCCCAAGTGATCGCTTCGTCACGGAAGTAATCCCCGATAGAGAAGTTCCCCAACATTTCAAACATAGTATGGTGACGTGCAGTCTTCCCTACGTTTTCAATATCGTTGGTACGGATAGCCTTTTGGGCATTGGTAATACGTGGATTTTCAGGGATGATGGTCCCGTCAAAGTATTTCTTAAGGGTTGCTACCCCAGAGTTGATCCACAAAAGAGTTGGGTCATTTACAGGAACCAAGCTCACTGATGGTTCTACAGAGTGACCTTTGGTCGCCCAGAAATCAAGCCACATTTGGCGTACTTGTGCACTAGATAGTTGTTTCATATTGTCTCCTTATTTACTTGTTTAATGTGATTGGCTTTCCAGCATTTCCACATAGTCAATCGCGACACAGAGGGAAATGACTAGATCTGCATAAGCGTCCTCAAGAACCGTTACGGTATAGGTAGAGGTCAGATGGAAGAGTTCTTTCTTAATTTCCGCAATCAGCTGATCGCGATCATCCAGCAATTTGAAATTCAAATCCCAGATATTGCCCTCGATACGAAGACCCAGATTATCGAACTCATACTTATCTCGCCAGAAGGTCAACTTCTTGCGAATGACAAAACTCGAGCCATCCCGAAGCTGAATCTCAAAACGAGGAAGCAAGGTCAAGATTTCTTTACTGATCTGACTGACCTGTTCACCATTAGCATCATAGATGGTAAAAGTTTTGGGAATCTTAAAAAATGATCCCTCCACCTGATAGGCGATTTCTCCCCTGTCGTCCTTGATAGCGAAGCGTTCGCCTCCAAGACGAAACTTTTGTTTGACAAGAAATGTTTTCATCAACACCTCCAAAAAATCAAAAGACAAGCTCATATCACGAAGGGCGAAAAACCGCGGTACCACCTTCATTCAATGAACTTGTCATTCTCTTGTTCTTATGCAATTGTATGATTGAGTAGCATGACTTCCTAACTTAGATGGCTCGCAGCACCGCCATTTCTCTGGACTAAGACTACTGAAAATCAATTCTCAACTTTCTTATTATAACGTTTTTTTAAACTTGCGTCAACTGGGAATCGTCTCCCTTGAATCAGATCAATTCCCTGTATCTTTAATTACTCTTTCAGGAGAACAAAATTAGCCAATATAATTGTTGATATTAAACAAATCCAAAATAACATATTACTCTCTCGCTTTAATATTATCTAGACTGTCAATTTCATATCTACATTTTTTAAGATAAAACAAACTAATAGCAAAATCTAAATGTCAAATCATTCATTAATCAATTCCTCAATTTCCTTTATCCCTTCAAACTCTCCAACACTTTCGAAAAGTTCTATAGCTCGTTTGAAATGTCTGTTGGATAATTCCGTATCTTTCAAGGCTAAATAGATTTCACCTAACCCTCTATAGCTACAAGCTTGAGAAATCACATCATCAGTCTCTAAAGATTGTTCCAATGACAGATTCATGAATGTAAGAGCCTCATCAAGATTGTTTAATTTAAATCTCACATAGCCCTGTTCGTAGTTATTCACAGCTTTCTTTAGATTATCATTTGGAAAATGCTCTTCAACTATCTTCTCTTCATCTTCAATAAGTTTTAAAGCCTTATGAAAATCCCCCTGATCTCTGTAGATCATAGCTAATTGATGTAAGCCAATGTGTTCTTTTTCTTTATCTTCATTTTGTTGCGCCAATAAAATGTATTTCTCAAAGATATGGGTACATGAAACATAGTCTTTTTCTGCTAATAATAAATATCCCATCAAATTTAAAAGACTAAAATCCGTACAGGTATCAATGGAAAAATCTTGTTCAACTAACTTTTTAGCTTCTGATATTTTTCCTTCCAGAAACAAGTTCCAAGCTGTATCAATTTTAGAGTCCATCTATTTCCCCCTTCAACTACAAACAACCTTCATAAAATAGAATCACTCAACAAGAATATATTATTCTCTATCTATTGAAGCTTAATCTTATAAACCATTAATCTGCATTAAAATAATCATAAACCTCTTTAAAGAGAGTCGGCAATATTCCTTGCTCTTCTTTGTCTAAATTATATTCAGAAACTAGCTCATCCATATATTCAAATACAGTGAAATGTTTTTTTATTCCATTCATAACAAGCGAAAATTTCAAATCATTAAGTTCAGTTTTATTAAACTCTTTTAACTTCTTCATATCAATTCTAGTGATTGAATGAGAAATATCATCTAGAGTACTGTAAATCGTTTTTCCTAGTAAATAATCTGTCGTGGTATCAAATAATTTTGCTAATTTGACAACGGCGTCTAAATTAGGCTCTAAAGTTTCATTCTCCCAACGAGAATAAGTACCTTGTTATCCACCAATCATCTCAGAAATTTGTACCTGAGTTAACTTCTTGATCTTTCTCAGTTCCTTAAGACGATCTCCAAAAGAATCATTATTAAACATTGTATCCTCTTAAATATTCTAAACAGTATAAAACGGAATTATACCATAAGGAATATTTATTTGAATATTAAAGATTCTATTGAGAATATTATAGCATAAAAGGAGGTAAAAACGTATGTAGCTAGTAGTCAATTTAAAAAATTTTAATGAAGGAGATAGAATTCAACAAATAAAAAAATCTTGAAACAAATGCGCCGTTATTTCACTTATCACTATTTTTATACTCAATTTTCATATTACTAAGCACAGCAACTAAAATAGAAAAAGATATGGCTGTAAAAACTGACTTATATTAAAAAACGAACCAGCTTGACTGATTCGTTTCGTGACTGCTAACTCCTACTTCCGATACATTTTAAACTGTAGGAAGAGGTCGCTATATTTTCCTGTCCATTTATGGTCAAATTTCTCATAAACCTCTAGGTGTTTCATGGTTTCAGCATCTGGATAGAAGGCTTTGTCTTCTTTTTTCTCCTCTGGGAGCAGTTCCTTAGCTGGTAGGTTTGGTGTTGAATAACCGACATACTCCGCATTTTTAAGAGCATTTTCAGGTTTCAACATAAAGTTGATAAAGGCATAGGCTGCATCTTGGTTTTTGACTGTTTTGGGAATGACCATATTATCAAACCAAAGATTGCTTGCCTCGGTCGGAACCACATAGCGTAGATTTTCATTTTTTTCTAGCATTTGGCTGGCTTCACCAGAGAAAGTCACGCCGATTGCAGCGTTATTCTGAATCATGTAGCCCTTCATCTCATCAGCAACGATGGCCTTTATATTTGGAGTCAACTTGTAGAGCTTATCCACTGTCTCTTCCAACTGCTGGGAATCCTTGGAGTTGAGGCTGTAACCAAGGGAATTGAGTCCGAGGCCCAGAACCTCACGCGCCCCATCAAAAAGCATGATTGAGTTTTTGTACTCAGGATTCCAGAGATCATCCCAATGTTCAGGCGCTTCATCTACCATAGTTTCATTGTAGACAATTCCCAAAGTTCCCCAGAAATAAGGGATGGAGAATTTATTGCCTGGGTCAAAGGACTGATTGAGAAACTCTGGTCCGATATTTTCAAGACCTTCAAGTTTTGAATAGTCCAGCGGTACCAAGAGGTCTTCGTCCTTCATCTTGTTGATCATGTATTCACTAGGAATGGCAATATCATAAGTCGTTCCACCCTGCTTAATCTTAGTGTACATGGCTTCGTTGGAGTCAAAGGTCTCATACTGGACTTGGATTCCAGTTTCTTCCGTAAACTGAGTCAAGAGTTCTGGATCAATATAGTCTCCCCAGTTGTAGATAACCAATTTTTGACTATCTCGGCTATTGATTTTACTGTCTAAATGAGTTGCAATTCCCCACAAAACCAGGATAATGGCTGCAATTCCTGCTAAAAATGAATAGAGTTTTTTCATGCTTGCTCCTCCTTCTCACGTGAGATAAAGTAATAGCCAACAACTAGGATAATACTAAAGAGAAAGACAAGGGCAGACAGGGCATTGATTTCTAACGAAATCCCCTTACGAGCACGAGAGTAAATCTCGACTGACAGGGTTGAAAAGCCATTTCCCGTTACAAAGAAGGTCACGGCAAAGTCATCTAACGAATAGGTGAAGGCCATGAAATAACCTGCAATGATAGACGGAGTCAGGTAAGGAAGCATGATTTCCTTGAACATCTGAAATTGACTGGCACCAAGGTCATAGGCCGCATGAATCATATCGCCATTCATTTCCTTAAGATGTGGCAAGACCATCAAGACTACGATAGGAATGGAGAAGGCCACGTGACTAGAAAGAACGGTCAAAAAGCCAAGTGAAAATTTGAGTTGGGTAAAAAGAATCAAGAAGCTGGCACCAATCATAACATCAGGCGCAACCATGAGGATATTATTGAGTGATAGAAAGGCTTCTTGGTATTTCTTACGAGACTGGTAGATGTAAATAGCACCGAAAGTCCCGATAATGGTCGCTATCAAGGCTGACAGAAAGGCCAAGAAAAAGGTTTGAGTCACAATCAACATGAGGCGATCATCGCTAAACATGGTTTTAAAATGGCTCAAACTAAAGCCTGTAAAGCTGTTCATGTCATTACCTGCATTAAAGGCATAGCCAATCAGGTAAAAAATGGGCAGATAGAGGACAAGAAAGACCAGTCCTAGATAAAGGTTGGCAAATTTTTTCATCGTTCTCTCCTTTCCTTAGTCACCCACATGGTGATAAACATGGTCAGGATGAGAATCACACCGATGGTTGAACCCATACCGTAGTTATCATTGGTCAGGAAGTTCTGCTCAATGGCAGTCCCCAAGGTGATAACGCGGTTCCCACCAATCAAACGGGTCAGCATGAAGAGGCTCAAGCTGGGGATAAAGACAGACTGAACTCCACTTCGCACACCGTTCATCGATAGAGGAAAGATGACATGTCGGAAAGTCTCCCACTTGGTCGCACCAAGGTCGTAACTAGCATTGATTAGATTGTTATCCATATCGTCCAAGACATTGAAAATCGGCAAAATCATAAAAGGAAGCTCGATATAGCTTGCGACAAAGATAAAGGAGAAATCGGTAAAGAGCAACTGCTGTGAACCGATTCCGATAAATTCCAAAAATTGGTTAATAGAGCCATTTTGACCAAAAATCCCGATAAAGGCATAGGCCTTGAGGAGCAAATTGATCCAGGTTGGCAGGATAATCAGCATGAGCCAGAGTTGACGGTGCTTGAGACGGGTCAAAAAGAGGGCTGTTGGATAGCTGATAAGCAAGGTCACAAAGGTCACAATTCCTGCATAAAGTACAGAGTTGAAACTCATTTTTAGGTAGGTCAAGTTTTGTGACGCAAAGTAGGATTTATAGTTTTCTAAACTAAACTGGCCTTCGATGTTGAAAAAGGATTGACCGAAAATCAAGACCAAGGGTGCCAACACAAAGAGGGCAATCCAAAGCATATAGGGCACTACAAAGAGTTTAGAGCTTGTTTTCTTCATCTCTTTCCTCCTCGATCGCGTTAATCAGACCTGCTTCTTGCTCTTCGATTTCCACGTATTCTTCGATACGAGCATCGAACTCTTCTTCGGTTTCGTTGAGACGCATGATGTGGATGTCTTCTGGTTCAAAGTCCAGACCGATTTCCTCACCCACGATGGCCTTACGAGTTGAGTGGATCATCCATTCATTTCCAAGTTCGTCATAGGCGATAATTTCATAGTGGACTCCACGGAAGAGCTGGGTGTCGACCTTAACTTGGAGCTTGCCTTCTTCAGGAAGGGTAATACGCAAGTCCTCTGGACGAATCACGACCTCAACAGGTTCATTTGGCTTCATCCCCCCATCGACCGCTTCGAAGCGTTTGCCGTTAAACTCAACCAAGTAGTCCTCAATCATGGTTCCTGGCAAGATATTTGACTCACCGATAAAGGTCGCAACAAAGTGATTGATCGGCTCATCGTAGATATCCACAGGTGTTCCAGACTGGACAATCTCGCCATCATTCATAACGAAAATCCAGTCACTCATGGCAAGAGCTTCTTCCTGATCGTGAGTGACAAAGACAAAGGTAATGCCCAATCGTTGTTGCAGTTCACGCAGTTCGTACTGCATGTCTGTTCGTAATTTCAAGTCCAGCGCTGACAAGGGCTCATCCAACAAAACCACACGGGGTTGGTTGATGATAGCACGGGCAATGGCCACACGCTGACGTTGTCCTCCAGAAAGTTTACGGATGGAACGTTTTTCATACCCTTCCAACTGAACCATCTTGAGAACTTCCGCTACGCGTTTCTCGATTTCTTTCTTGTCAATCTTGCGCAAGCGGAGTGGAAAAGCAACATTTTCAAACACATTCATATGTGGAAACAAGGCATAGGATTGGAAGACCGTATGGACGTCTCGCTTGTTGGTTGGGATGTCATTGATACGGACACCATCCAGTAAAATATCTCCTGTCGTCGCATCCAGTAAACCTGCAATGATGTTTAGGATAGTTGATTTCCCTGAACCAGACGCGCCTAGAAGGGTGTAGAATTTCCCTTCTTCCAACTCAAAGTTAATGTCTTTGAGAACCTTGGTGTTGCTGTCTTCAAAAACTTTAGAGACGTTTTTGAATTCAATAATTGGTTTTTTCAATTGTCATTTATTCCTTCTTTTTCATAGATTAACAGATCAGGGCTCTGTCAGGCCGCTACTACCTCGTGTAGGAGATTGAACTGCCTACATTCTTCTGCACTAACGATAGGCTTTCACCCCCTTTCCATGACATAGCAGCAGCTTTTTATCTAAAGCTTCCTACTTGCCTTCACCTAAAATACGGACTTCTCTCTCAAGAGTAACGCCAGAGTGTTCCTTGACTTTTTCGATAACAGACTCAATCAAGTCCTCGTAGTCTTTAGCCGTTCCGTCAGCAACATTAATCATAAAACCTGCGTGTTTTTCTGATACTTCTACTCCACCAATACGATAGCCTTTCAAGCCAGCTTCTGAAATTAATTGACCTGCAAAATGCCCTACTGGACGCTTAAAGACCGAACCACAAGATGGATATTCTAAAGGTTGCTTGAGTTCACGTAGATGCGTCAAGCGATCCATTTCTTGCTTGATAACCTGATGGTTTCCTGGAGCAAGGGAAAATTTAGCTGACAAGACAACTGCACCAGACTCCTGAATGGCTGAATGGCGGTACCCAAAAGCCAAATCTTTGGCAGACAGGGTCTCGATTTCTCCATCCTTAGTCAAGACCTTACAAGACTGCAAGATGTGGGCAATCTCGCCACCATAGGCACCGGCATTCATAAAGACAGCACCGCCAACGCTCCCTGGAATGCCACAAGCAAACTCAAAGCCAGTCAAACTATGACGAAGGGCAATGCGAGTTGTTTCAATCAAGTTAGCACCAGCTTCTGCTTCAATAGTATAGCCATCAACGGAAACGTTATTGAGCTTGTCACACAAGATGACAAATCCACGAATCCCACCATCACGAACGATGATGTTGCTAGCATTTCCAAGAACCATCCAAGGGATATTTTCTTGATTGGCAAATTTAACAACGCGAGCCAACTCAAAACGATTTCGTGGAAAGACCAAATAATCGGCCTCTCCACCTACTTTTGTATAACTATAGCTATGCAAGGGTTCCTTGAAACGGATATCAATTCCTTCTAAGATTTCAAGCATTTTTTCTTTTACTGACATGACACTCTTCCTTTTACAAAATTCATTCCATTATACCATTTTTAAGACCATTTGACGACCCTAAAAAAATCTTGAGCTTATTTTAAACAAAAAAAGAGGTTTCCCCCTTTTCTTATGATTTTTTGCAAAAGATTGCCTTGGTTCCATAGGCGACTAGAACAAGTTCAAGTGCTAGGACAACTTCAACCAAGACTGGACTTGTAATCCATCCTACTTGAGCTAGAGATGGAACAAGGTCAAAGAAGGCATGTAGTCCATAGGCCGCTAGGAGATAAATCCATTTCTTCTGGTGAACAGCTTGGTAAACCCAAACAGTCAAGAGTAATTGGAAACCTAGCGCCAAGATTCTCTCAAAACCAAGCAAATAAATCTGCCAGACAGATAGCGACTGGATAGTTTTCAACATATTTTCAGACAGCAATTTCAGGATCTGTGGATTCTGAGTTTGAACTGCCGAAAGAACTATGTAGAGATTGACGAGGCTAGTAACACCTAAGAAAATCAATTCCAAACCACCATGCCCCAATCCATAAGCAAGGGCATCTGATTTTTCCAAGTTTCTCTTTTTCTTCAACCATTTGAAGAAAATAAGACGAGCTGTTTCCTCAAAGAAAGCCGCCATAGCTAGGCCATAGACAATATAAACCAAGGGATGGTCTTGTAAAAGGGCAATACTTCCATCTTTTTGAGGATGAAGAACTATGATATGAATCAATTTTTCTAGAATCTGTGAAGAGAGAAAGAAGGCAACAGCCCCCAAGCCCAAGACAGCTAGATTAATCTGGTATTTCTTTTTGGCATACCAAATGCTCCCTATCAAAAAAGCCAGCAACAGCACCATGGTAATGATAATATGAATGGTCATTTTCTTCTCCTATTCTGCCTTTTCAATATCTTTTTTCATCTCGTCAACATTGAACTTAGCAAACAAGTATTGACGGTCTTGGACTGGGAAACGTTGGTCCAACTGATCAACTGCTCCCACCTCGATAATCCCTTCCTTGATGACAAAGTCCATGACATGTCCACCGAAGGTCAAGTCATCTGAAATGAAGTGTAGATGGTAGCCTGCCACACTGACCCCATGGAAAATCTCAGGCGTCCAGAAACCAACGATGGTTCCCGCCACATTGTCACGACTATATTCCGGTTGATGGGTTGCGACATCAGCAAACTTGGTATCTGGTGTCGACTTGGGAATCATGCGCACATGCATATGTGAAAATTCCCCCCGAATCTTGATAGAGCGGAAAAGATTTTCCCCGTCATAATATGACTCGATTCGTTCTTCCAATTCCTTGTCTGTCATCTCAAAGCGCTGACGGAAAATGACCTCTGCCTGATGCGGTACTACTGCTGCATAAGGAATAAGGGCATCTGGTGATACTTCCACAATTTCTGGCTGATCTCCTGATCCTTTGGCCTGATATGCCTTGCCATCTAAGACAATCAATTCTCCATCAATAGAATCCAAGGTTCCCAAACCAAGGTCACCATGCTCTAGTAATTCTCCTACCGTCATGGTACCACCATAAAGGCCAGCCATCAAAGCTCCAAGGGTATTGTATTGAAATAATTTCACTGGTTCCTGCACGTTCTTATCCATTCACTTTCTTGTCTGTTATTCTATAAATCTTACTCCTAAGTATACCACATTTGCCCCTAGATGTGAACGAGAGAAACACTCTAGACATTGCCAAGAAGGAAAAAAAAAGGTACAATGTAACAAAATCAAGGGAGGTCTGGAATGAAGAAACAAAGCAAGTACCAAGAGGTTGTTTCCTATCTGAAAAACGGTATCGAGTCTGGACGTTTTCCGACGGGTAGCCGCCTGCCTTCTATCCGTCAACTGAGCCTTGACTTTCACTGTAGCAAGGATACTGTCCAACGAGCCCTGTTGGAATTACGGCACGAACAATACCTCTATGCCAAGCCCCAGAGTGGTTACTATGTCCTAGAACAAGGGCAACACCATGATCTAGAAATCGAAGTCACTGACGAACATGCCAATGCCTATGACGATTTCCGACTCTGTGTCAATGAAACCTTGATTGGCCGGGAAAACTACCTCTTCAACTACTATGACAACCAAGAAGGCTTAGAAGACTTAAGACAATCCATTCATAAACTCCTCTTTGATCAAGCTCTCTACTGCAAGGCTGATCAACTGGTACTGACTTCTGGAACCCAACAAGCCTTGTTTATCCTCTCTCAAATATCCTTTCCTAGCCAAGCTAAGGAAATCTTGGTGGAACAGCCGACCTACCATCGAATGAATCGCCTCTTGATTGCTCAGGGATTGGACTATCAAACGATTGAACGAGGCATTGATGGGATTGACTTGGAAGAGCTAGAAGGCCATTTCAAGACAGGAAAAATTAAGTTTTTCTACACTATTCCTCGTTTTCACTATCCTCTAGGCCATTCCTATTCTGAACAGGAAAAACGAGCTATTCTTGACTTAGCTGCCAAATATGGAGTCTATATCGTAGAGGACGACTATCTGGGGGATTTGGACTCCAAGAAGGGCCAGACCTTCCACTATCTAGATACAGAGGAGCGCGTCATTTATATCAAGTCCTTCTCAACCAGCCTCTTTCCAGCCCTGCGGATAACAGCACTCATCCTTCCAAATGCTATCAAAGAAGCCTTTGTGGCCTACAAAAATATCCTAGACTACGACAGCAACCTCATCATGCAAAAGGCCCTGTCACTCTATATTGACAGTCAATTATTTGAGAAAAATCGTCTGGCTCGCTTATCCAATCAGGAAGACTATCAAAAACAAATCAAGGAAAGACTAGCTAACACTCCTTGTCCCCTCCCTCACTTTCCCCTACACGATGGTTTATTACTAGACCTGAAACAGTATCCTAAAATTGCCAGTCTCAAGCATAGTCAACTGGGCTTAGACTTCTTTGAAGAGGCTTACTTGGATACCTGCCCTTATCAATTTGCCAAGGTATCCCTAGACAATCTGGAAAATGTTTTAAACTATTTAAAAGCAGAATTGGAATGACCTCCAACTCTGCTTTTTTCTTATACTCTTCGAAAATCAAATTCAAACCACGTCAGCGTCGCCTTACCGTACTCAAGTACAGCTTGCGGCTAGCTTCCTAGTTTGCTCTTTGATTTTCATTGAGTATTATTCTTCAACTTCTGTTAGGCTTGCTGCCTTTTCAAGATAGCTTTGGTAAGTTCCTTCATCCTTGAGTTTTTGGATGACCTTGTCCACCACTTCTTTCAAATCAGCACTATTTTTTCTAAGGGCAACTGCATTAGCTTCGCCATCTTTCATCTTCAAGCTGACAGTTGCGACAGCTAAGTCGGCGTTTTTAGCAGCATAGCTAAGGGCAACAGGCTCATCCATGTGAACAGCATCTACTTTTCCAGCCTGCAATTCATTGACAGCTTCACCCATATTGGTTAGGGAAGTCAATTGAGCTTTTGGCAATTGTTCCTTGACCATTGATTCTGGAACAGTCCCTTTTTGGGCTGCAATATTAGCACTTTCTAGGCTAGTTAAATCCTTGTATTTTTCTACATCAGCCTTCCGAACCAAGAAACTAATCTTGTTTTCATAGTAAGGGATTGAAAAATCAAAGACTTCTTTTCTCTCGTCAGTAGCGCTAATTCCTGCAACTGCTAGGTCAGCCTTACCAGTTTGAAGACTGGTCAAGACATTGTCAAAACTCATGCTTGAAATTTCTAACTTGACCCCAAGTTCATCAGCGATAGCTTGGGCCATATCAATATCCGCACCGACTACCTGATTTTTCCCGTCAACCAAGGATTGGAATTCAAAAGGTGCATAGTCAGGACTAGTCGCCACAACTAATTTCCCTTTTTGCTTAATGGCCTCAACAGCTGACTGAGAACCATTAGAACCCGACTGGCAAGCCACTAAGAAGAAACTTGCAAGAAAGCTACATAAAACAAATATCCATTTTTTCGATTTCATAAATAAACAACCTCTCTGTTAATTTTGTATAATTATAACGCTATCCAAGTTGCTTGTCAAGTATTTTTCTTACATTTTCATAAAATATATTTACTAAAAAATAGAAATACAGTGATTAGTTTATCTATCTATTGGGAACTTATTTTCAAAAAAATCATTTATCATATCTTGATGCTGCTGGTTTACAATTGCAATATTTTGTATGTCACTATGATCAAAAAATCCTAATTCTAAAGTTTCATCACTTGTAAAAAAATTTGTAGAGATAGAAGTTTCAGATGAAACTAAATACAAGATTGTAAGAACTTGAGCCTCATCACCATTCGGATAACTGTCTGAATATTTTGTATAAACATTTAAGAGTTTTTCCACCCTCACTTCGACTCCTGTTTCTTCATAAAACTCTCGCACTAAAGCTTCTAAAGCCGATTCTCCTAATTCAAGAGCACCACCTGGTAATCCCCACGTTCCTTTATCTGCTCGTTTTTGTAATAAAATTTTTCCTGATTGACTTAATATTCCACAGGTAAAATTTAAAATAATTTTATCTTTTCCAACTTTTTTTCTGATATTCTGTATGTAGTTCATTATTCACCTCTGACAAAGTAAACTATCTATACAATGAAAGCTTACTGTATTAAAAAGTAAGCTTTCACAATAATTTTATCCTTTGAATACTTTATAGTTCGACAATCTTACCTGTTTCAAAGTAAACAACCCATTCACAGATATTTTTGGCATAGTCTCCAATACGTTCCAAGAAGGCAATCACTTGGAAATAATCACGACCTGTAACGATGGCATCTGGATTTTTTTTGATTTCTTCTGTAGCCAAGTCACGAATGCTATCAAAGTAATGGTTGATTTTTTCGTCCATGGCTGCTACTTCATAGGCCTGGTCTACTGAACCATTCAGATAGAGTTCAAGGGCTGCTTCGACGAAGTTCTTGACATCGCGACCCATTCTCTTGATTTCTTCTTCAACAGCTGGAATGCGTTGCTCCCCTTTCATACGAATTGCCGCTCTTGCAATGGAAACGGCATGGTCACCCATACGTTCCAAGTCAGATACAGCCTTCAAGACTGTCAAAACAGTACGCAAGTCTTGAGAAACCGGTTGTTGTAGGGCAATCATTTCAAATGATTTCTTCTCCAATTTCACTTCGTATTCGTTCACTTCTGCATCGTCTTCGATGACTTCTTTGGCCAAATCACGGTCATGCGTAACAAAGGCACGCACTGTTCGATTGATTTGGGATAGCACTTCTTGTCCCATTGCGTAGAACTGATTGTGCAATTTCTCTAAATCTTCTTCAAATTGAGAACGTAACATCATTTATCTCCTTATCCAAATTTTCCTGAAATATAATCTTCTGTTTCCTTGTGTTGTGGGTTGAGGAACATCTTCTTGGTATCGTTAAACTCGATTAAATCTCCATCTAGGAAAAATCCTGTCTTGTCAGAGATACGAGAGGCTTGTTGCATAGAACGCGTAACCAAGAGCATGGTGTATTTAGCTTTTAGACCATACAAGGTTTCCTCAATCTTACCAGCCGAGATAGGGTCCAAGGCTGAAGTCGGTTCATCCAAAAGAATGATTTTAGGACTGGTTGCCAAGACACGGGCAACACAGACACGTTGTTGTTGTCCACCTGAAAGCCCGATAGCTGAATCATGCAGGCGATCCTTGACCTCATCCCAGATAGAAGCTCGTTGCAGGGCTTTTTCTACTGCTTCATCCAGCACCTGCTTATCCTTAACTCCATTGATACGAAGCCCATAAACAACATTTTCGTAAATAGACATAGGGAAGGGGTTTGGTTGTTGGAAAACCATACCAATTTCCTTCCGCAATTCAACTGTATCTGTACGCGGACTGTAGATGTTGTGGCCGTTGTAAACCACCGAACCAGTTGTGGTTACCTCTGGATTGAGATCCCCCATGCGGTTGATAGCCTTGAGGAGGGTTGATTTCCCTGATCCAGATGGACCAATCAAAGCTGTAATTTCCTTAGGTTGGAAAGATAGGGAAACACTATTCAAGGCCTTTTTTTGATTGTAGTAAACGGACAGGTCTGATACCTGTAAAATCGCTTCTGTCATACTGTTTCCTTTCTATCCAAAGTGTCCTGTTACGTAGTCATTGGTTGACTGTAGTTTGGCATTTTGGAAAATATTAGAGGTCTTATCGTACTCAATCAAGTCACCCAAGTAGAAAAATCCTGTGTAGTCACTAGCACGCGCAGCCTGCTGCATACTGTGGGTCACGATGATGATGGTAAAGTCCTTCTTCAATTCCAACATTGTTTCTTCCAGCTGGGCTGTCGCAATCGGATCCAAGGCTGATGCCGGCTCATCCATCAAGAGGATATCTGGTTTAACAGAGATAGCGCGAGCGATACAGAGACGTTGCTGCTGACCACCAGATAGGGTCAAGGCTGACTTGTGCAAATCGTCTTTGACCTGATCCCAGAGGGCAGCCTGACGAAGAGAGGTTTCCACAATTTCATCCAAGACTTGCTTGTCCTTAACTCCTGCACGTTCATGGGCAAAAGTGATGTTGCGGTAGATAGATTTAGCAAAGGGATTTGGTCGTTGGAAGACCATTCCAATGTGCTTACGCATCTCATAAACATTGATTTCTGGACGGTTGACGTCGATTCCTTGATAGAGGATTTGACCTGTGACCTTGGCAATATCAATGGTATCATTCATACGGTTGAGACTGCGGAGGTAGGTTGATTTCCCTGATCCAGAAGGGCCAATTAAGGCTGTAATTTTATTTTTTTCAAATTGCATATCGATGCCCTTGATGGATTCTTTTTTACCGTAGTAAACATGTAAATCCTTAGTAGAGAGGGCCACTTTCTCTTCAGGAAAGGTGATGATATGCTTTTCATCCCAATTATATTTTGACATGGCTTCTCCTTTAGGCAGCGGTTAATTTCTTATGTAGGTAGCTTCCGAGTTTGCGGGCTCCAAAGTTAAAGATGAGGATAAAGATGAGGAGCACGGCCGCAGAACCTGCTGATACGATGGTTCCATCTGGAATGGTTCCTTCACTATTGACTTTCCAGATGTGGACAGCCAAGGTTTCTGCTTGGCGGAAGATAGAGATTGGGCTAGTCACACTGAGAATATTCCAGTTAGACCAGTCAAGTGCTGGAGCGGATTGTCCTGCTGTATAGATGAGAGCAGCCGCCTCACCAAAGATACGACCAGAAGCTAAGACGACCCCAGTCACAATACCTGGAAGGGCTTCTGGAATGACCACATGGACAACTGTCTCCCAACGAGAAATTCCAAGGGCCAAGCCGGCCTCACGTTGCGTATGGTGAACGTGTTTCAAGCTGTCTTCAACATTACGAGTCATCTGAGGTAGGTTAAAGACTGTCAAGGCCAAGGCACCTGAAATGATTGAAAATCCATACTCAAACTGAACTACAAAGATCAAGTAACCAAAGAGACCTACAACCACTGATGGCAGTGAAGACAAGATTTCAATACAGGTTCTGACAAAATTGGTCACAGGACCTTTTTTAGCATATTCAGCTAGGAAAATCCCAGCTCCCATAGATAAAGGCACAGAGATAATCAAGGTAATGACCAGAAGGAAGAAGGAATTATAGAGCTGAATTCCAATCCCTCCACCTGCTTGGTAAGAAGATGATTTGCCAGTCAAGAAAGACCAAGAGATGTGGGGTAAACCACGAACCAAGATATAAAGAATCAAGGATGCCAAGATGGCAACGATAATTCCTGCAATCGAATAGAGGACAGCTGTTGCAATTTTATCTAATTTCTTAGCGTGCATAGTTTTTCTTTCCTCTTTCTTTCGTAATCAATTTAATCACACTGTTGAAGGCTAAACTCATCAAAAGCAAGACTAAGGCCAGTGACCAGAGAACGTTATTATCAACTGTACCCATAACGGTATTTCCGATACCCATGGTCAAGACAGAGGTCAAGGTCGCAGCAGGTGTTGTTAATGAAGTTGGGACAACGGCTGAGTTTCCGACCACCATCTGAATGGCCAAAGCCTCACCAAAGGCACGCGCCATCCCAAAGACCACTGCTGTGAAAATCCCTGAACGCGCTGCCTTCAAGGTCACGCGCCAGATGGTTTGCCAACGAGTGGCTCCCATAGCCAAACTAGCTTCGCGGTAGTGACGAGGCACCGCACGCAAGCTATCGGTTGTCATAAAGGTTACCGTCGGTAAGATCATGACAAAGAGAACGAAAATCCCTGACAAGATCCCAAAACCAGTTCCACCAAAGACACTACGGACAAAAGGAACTACGACCTGCAAACCGATAAATCCATACACAACTGAAGGAATCCCGACTAGCAATTCAATGGCTGGTTGCAAGATTCTAGCACCTTTTGGTGAGACTTCAGTCATAAAGACTGCCGCACCAATGGCAAAAGGAGTTGCGATAAGAGCTGATAGGATTGTGACAATGAAGGAACCCAAAATCATGGGAAGGGCACCAAATTGTTTACCTGAAGGATTCCAAGTTTGTCCAAAGAGGAAATCAAAGATATTAACCCCATTGACAAAGAAGGTCGACAAACCTTTTTGGGCTACGAAAATCAAAATCATAGCCACAATGATGACAATCAAAGACAGGCAGGCAAAGGTCAAGCCTTTTCCTAATTTCTCTAGACGAGAGTTCTTTGAGGGAGAAAGCAATTTTTTAGCTAATTCTTCTTGATTCATTAGTGACTCCCTTCTAGTGCTATCACCGTTCCTACAGCATCTTTTTCAACCTTCATTTCCTTAACAGAAATATAGCCCATCCCCTTAACGATTCCACTTTGCGCTTCATCTGAGAGGACAAAGTTGAGAAATTCTGCCACCAATTCATTTGGTTGACCTAGGGTATACATGTGTTCATAAGACCACAAAGGCCAGTTATTGGTTGTAACATTTTCTGCAATCGGCTCATAGCCATTCAACTTCATGCGTTTCACCGAGTCATCCACATAGGCAAAGGCTAGGTAAGAAATGGCTCCTGGTGTCTGGGAAACAATGTTTTTGACCATCCCATTTGAATCCTGTTCTTGACTCTGCACGGCAGATTGACCATCCATGATAACACTATCAAAGGTTGCACGTGAACCCGAACTTGCCGCGCGGTTGATAATGGAAATGGCTAGGTCTTTCCCACCGACTTCTTTCCAGTTGGTCACTTGACCTGTGAAGATGCTACGGAGTTGTTCAGTTGTCAGATTTTCAACATCAACTTCCTTGTTCACAATCACTGCCAAGCCCGCTACGGCAACCTTGTGGTCCACTAGAGCGGAGGCGTTGATACCGTCTTTTTCCTCGGCAAATACGTCTGAATTTCCTACATCAACGGCTCCAGACTGAACCTGAGACAGACCTGTACCAGATCCTCCACCTTGGACGTTGACTGTTTTTCCAACGTGTATAGAGCCAAATTCATCTGCTGCTGCTTCGACCAAGGGCTGAAGAGCCGTTGAGCCAACAGCTGTCATGGATTCCCCACGATCAATCCAGCTAGCACATCCCGCCAAAGAACCTGCTAGCAAAAGAGCTGCAAGGGATAGAGCGAGTTTTTTCCTTTTTTTCACTGTTTTTCTCCTTGAAAATAATGGTGAATGCTGTGAATTTTTTCAACTATTTATTTATGTTTTTCTTTTGAAAATTGGGAGCCAACTGAAGTTGATAGCTTGGTTTTACTAGAAATTTGCTCAGTTACCTTTTCCACCAATTTTGACTTAAAATGAAAGACAATTTGAAAAAAATCCATACTTCCACTATAACATAGACAAGCTACTTTGACTAGCATTTTCACTTGAATCTGAGACCTTTTGGAAAATAATTTTTCAAAACATTTCCAGTCACCTTAGCAAAGCCCAACCCATTGCCTTGTACCAAAACTTGGTACCAACCATTTGGCAGACTTTCCGCCAGCTGAACGGTTTCTCCAGCCACATACTTTACAAATTCCTCTTGATCAATTTCAACCGACTGCTTGACCTGACTCGGTTTCAAGGCTAGACCAAGAGCAAAACTAGGCTCAAAGCGTTTCTTCTTAAAAGTGCCCAAATGCAGGCCATTCCGAGCAATCTTGAGTTTCCCTAAATCTGGCAAGAGTTCTGGCAAGAGATAAAGTTGGTCACCAAAAGTCTGCAAGATTCCCCTTAGATTGACCTGCAAATGTTTTTGGGCAAATTCCTGCCACAAGACAACTTGTTCACGGCTGAGATTACTCTTACTTGCCTTACATTTAGGAGCTGGATTGTCACCTCTAAATTGTAAATGAGCTACAAACTGCCCCTCTCCCTTAAAATGATGAGGATACATCCGAGCCGTTTCTGGCAGGTCAATACCAGCTACCATTCCATTGATATGCTCTACTGGCAGCAAATCAAAATCATACTCCTCCAGTAGCCAATTGACAATCTCTTCGTTTTCTTCAGGTGCCCAGGTACAGGTTGAATAAACCAAGCGACCACCTTCTGCTAGCATTGTCACGGCATCTGCTAGAATTTCTCTTTGAAGACTGGCGCATTGACTCGGATAATCTGAACTCCAATAGTCCATAGCATCTGGTTGCTTACGGAACATCCCTTCCCCTGAGCAAGGGGCATCAAGAACGATTAGGTCAAAATAGCCCTTAAAAACCTTGGCCAAACGGTCAGCAGATTCATTGGTCACCACAACATTTGTCGCTCCAAAGCGCTCCATGTTTTCTACTAAAATCTTAGCCCGTTTGCTTGAAATTTCATTGGAAACCAGGATACCTTCACCTGCTAGATAGGCTGCCAGCTGAGTTGATTTTCCACCCGGTGCAGCGGCCAAATCCAGAACCTTCATCCCATGACTGGGCTGGGCTACCTGAGCCACCATTTGAGCAGCGGGTTCTTGCGAATAAACCAAACCAGTAGCATGCTCAGGTGATTTCCCTGAAACCTTCCCATAATGTCCCCAAGGAGTTTGAGGAATGGCATCAGGAAAAGAAACTGGCGCTTCTTTTAAAGGATTGACCCGAAAGGCCGAAACCGCTTCCTCCTCAAAAGAGGCAAGAAAATCTCTTGCCTCATCTCCTAGTATCTCTTCATATTTTTCAACAAATCCTTCTGGAAATTTCATTTAAGTTCTTTTCCTTTCGTAAATATAGGACTGAATTTCCTCCTGCATCTCAAGAGGTAGCATCATGACCGGCTGTCTGGTTTGAAAATCAGGAGCTTCACCAGAAAGGGTCACCACCCGATAGCCCAGACTTTCCCCTAAAATACTAGCCGCAGCATAATCCCATGGTTGCAGATAGGTAACATAGGTCAACAAACGCCCTGACAAAATCTTTACAAAACTAATGGCCGCACTCCCATAGACACGAACACCGAGGACCGCTCGACCCAAATCAGCCAGCCCCCATTCGTTGGTTTCCAACATACCACTATTTCCTGCAATGAGGAAATCTCCAAGTGGTTTTTCTTGAAAGGGAGCTAGGGGCTTATCGTTTCGACAAACTGGAAAGGCTCCACCACCATGGTAACAATCCCCTTTGACCACATCATAAATGATACCAAACTGTCCCTGACCATTCTCAAAATAAGCCATCATGACAGCAAAATCTTCCTGCTGGGCTACAAAATTATTGGTCCCATCAATGGGATCAATGACCCAAACCTTGCCCTCTTGAACCGAGGCTCGCAGACACCCTTCTTCAGCGCAAATCTTATCCTCAGGATAACGGGATAGAATTTCACCAACCAAGAGTTCCTGAACTTCCTTGTCCAGTCTGGTTACCAAATCTGTTGGAGAGGACTTGGTCTCAACACGCAAGTCTTCCTGCATATGGTCAAGGATGTACTGCCCCGCCTTCTTGACAAGCTCTTTGGCAAATTCAAATTTACTTTCCAAGAGAAATCTTTCCTTCCCCTTTTTCCTTGGCAGCCTGAACTGCTCGGTAAAGCGAATAGCCACTAACTGTTTCAAATTCTCGTCCCAAACGTTTCTCTTCACTCTTGCTTGGCACAACCGCCTTGAATCCCTTATAGGAGTCCAGTAACTTTTTAGCCTCTACCTTGCCTTCATAGGCAGCTTCAACATCATTAAAAAAAGAAAGCACTGAAGCAAGTTCTTCAGTGCTCCACGACAAATCTAGTGGGTAACTATACTGTTTGTTCATTAACTAATACCAGCTCTCATTCTTGCTTCTTTTAGTTCTTGCTTACGATAACTACGAGGGAGAAAAGCACGAATCTCATCTTCATTAAAACCGATCTGCATACGTTTGGCATCAATAATAATTGGACGACGCAAAAGACTAGGATACTGCTCAATCAAATGAAGCAATTCCGATACCGAAATACTTTCTACATCAATATCTAATTTTTGAAAAATTTTTGAACGAGTTGAAATGATGTCATCAGTACCATTTTCGGTCAAGGAAAGGATGTGTTGTAATTCTTTTCTTGTTAAAGGACTGGTCATAATATTGTGCTCCTCAAAGGGCACCTTATGTTTTTCTAACCAGGCCTTCGCCTTACGACATGAAGTACAGCTCGGTGATAGAAATAGTGTAATCATGCTTTTCTCTTCTTATCTATACTTTGCTAATTCTATTATACAAAAAAATAAAGCGCTTGACTAGAGATTTTTAGAAAAAAAGCCTATTTTTTCAAGAAAAATAGACTGTTTGCGAACGATTGAGGTAAGGTAGATTTAGTTAATTCACTCTTGACAATAGTTTCGAATCATATACCTAACTTATTTACTCAAAATAAGAACATCTTGAGTATTATTTCCTACGACTTTTCAGGTACAGAAAACCAAAGAAGCTTTCATAGAGGACAAAAAAGAGGAGGAAGGCATGAAGAAAAAAGGTCTCTGGCAAAATCAGAATAACAGGATCCTTGGCTGGGTCAAAAAGCCATGTATCATCTCCCACAAAGAGAATTTGATGGAAAAGAGTAAAGAATTGGTCAAAACCAATCAGAACTCCCCCAAGCCCAATCACCAAAGGCAAAACTACTAGAGTCAGAAGTCCCTTACTAAATAAAGATAAAAAGCCCTTTTTCACAATCCCTTTGACAAAGACGTAAAAACTTGGCAGTGTCACTAGGGCTACTAGTTGAACAAAGTGAAAGAGGTTCTTGACCACCGCAAAGTGGTGCAAACCAGCTGCTGATGAACGAAAATCTGGCATCTGTAAGACCTGACTAAAAGGATTGGTCAGATAATTCATCAAAATATGAAAGTTGTATTGAATGGTTTCTGGTTTTAAATAGACCCGATCCGTCAAGTTCAGCCACTCAATCTCCAAAGGATAAAAAATCCAAGCCAAATAAATGGTCAAAAGGATTGAGAGGGAGAGGAGAAAGAGCATAGAGCTCCAAAAAGTCAGTTTAGTTTTCATCAAAATTCCACTCCGCAAGGCTAGAAACCACATGAGTCGGTGCGATTGGCAGGTCTGCCACTTCTTCTGCCTTGGTAAAACCTGTTGTCACCAAGAGCGTTGGAATGCCATTGTCAATCCCTGCTCGGATATCTGTTAAGTAGTTATCCCCAACCATGATTAATTCTTCACGTTCCAAACCTAAGTGCTCAACCGCCTTGTCCATAATGATAGCATTTGGTTTTCCAATATAAACAGGCTTTACTCGTGTTGCCACTTCAAGAAGGGTAATCAGTGAACCAGCACCTGGCAAAAGACCGCGCTCTGTCGGGATGTTGAGGTCAGGGTTGGTTCCGATAAAATGAGCTCCCTTTTGGATAGCAAGAGTTGCTGTCGCAAATTTTTCATAATCAACTTGCCAGTCCAGACCTACTACCACATAGGCTGGATTATCCTTGTCTTCCACATAACCAGCCGCCTTGATGGCTTCCTTGAGACCTGATTCTCCGATAACATATACCGTCTTTTCAAGCCCCAAGTCGTTCATATAGTCGATAGTCGCCAAAGTAGCTGTGTAGACAGTCGATAGGGGCGTATCGATATTAAAATTCTGAGCCAACATCTCCTGAACACTCTCTGGAGTGCGGGTTGTATTGTTGGTCACAAAGAGATAGGGGATATCCCGCTTTTGCAATTCATGGACAAAAGCTTCTCCTGCTGGAATTCGATCCTTCCCCTTATAAATCGTTCCGTCTAAATCAATTAAATAGCCTTTATATTTCATATTTTTCTCTAATCCTTCTTCATTTCTTGCCAAGTGATGATAGCTTGGGCATTGGTAGCACCGTCGCTTGTAATCTCATGTTTGCTCTCCAGTCCAGTCCGTTCAACAGCCGATGTAATCACCCCACCTGGTCGAACTTCCTTGACATACTTGAGATTGATTTTCTTGGGAATATAGTGGGTCAAAAAATCCGCTCCCATGACCTCAAAAATCCAGTCCAAGTATTTACTGTTGTTGACATGGCCATTCATATCCAAGTCGTAAAAACGAACATGGTAATCCTTGCTGATTGGTTCTTCCAAGGACTCATACTTTGGTCCGCGGATAAGTTTTTTATCAAAATCAGACTGGTAAGGAGCCACAATCTCAGGTTCTACAGCATGGACTTTTCGACTGTCTCGGTCCATGAGAACAAAGGTCGCCAACATGTGGATGAGCTCCTGCCCTGCTTCATCATAAATGGTAAAGCGACGATAACAAAAGAGTCGATTGTAGCTCAAAGCTTCTGTTTCAATGGTAATTTCTTCCGCAAAACGAGGCAAACGAACCACTTCAATATCATAGTCTGTGATAATCCAGACCAGATTATAGTCTTCCAAAATGGCCTTATCACTAACTCCCAGTTCAATCGACTGCATCCCTGAAACTTGCAGTGACAGCAAAATCACATCTGGAAGTTTGATATGACCGTTCATATCAGCCATATCAAAAGGAATTTTCATTTTCATTTGATAAGTTAAGCCCATCATTCTACTCCAAAATAAATCGTTCTGCTACGGTGTCTCCCAAAAAGAGACCTCTTTTTGTCATGCGCACGCGATCACCCTCTATTTGCATGAGACCTTGTTGAACCAAGTCTCTGACAATTTCTCCATAAAGTCCATCGAAGGACAGTCCAAATTTTTCCTCAAATCGCGCCATGGAGACTCCTGATTTCTTGCGGAGGCCCAAAAACATTTCCTCTTCCATTTGCTCCTTTTGACTCAGGTGCTCTTCTGTGATGCGCGCATTGCCTTTTTCAACCGCATTAAGATAATGACGAATGGGACCATGATTCTTATAGCGAACTCCATTGACATAACCAGATGCCCCAGCACCGATGCCATAGTATTCAGCATTGTCCCAGTACATGAGATTGTGGCGACTTTCAAAACCAGGCTTTGAGAAATTGGAAATCTCATAATGCTCAAAACCAGCTCGTTCAAGCTCTGCAATGATGTACTCAAACATCTCCGCTTCCAGTTCCTCCTTAGGCAGAGGCAATTTCCCTCGTCGCATACGGTTCATAAAGACCGTATGATTTTCCAAAATCAAGCTATACAAACTCATATGGGGAATATCAAGTCCAATGGCCTTAGCCACATTTTCCTTGACCTGCTCCATGGTCTGACCAGGCAGTGCATAAATCAAATCAATGGAGATATTGTCAAAACCAGCCAGTTTCAGACGGTCGATATTTTCATAAATATCCTTCTCCAAATGACTGCGCCCAATCTTTTTCAGCATCTTGTCATCAAAGGTCTGCACACCTAGCGAAACACGATTGACAGCCGAGTTCTTCAAAACAGCAATCTTATCCGCATCCAAGTCGCCTGGATTGGCTTCAATGGTCAACTCTTCTAAGACAGAAAAGTCCAAGTTTTTAGTCAAGCTCTTCAATAACACCTCCAGTTGCGAAGCTGACAAAGCTGTCGGTGTGCCACCACCGATATAAAGGGTTCTCAACTTTTGAATATCATAAGATTGAAACTCTTCTAACAGATGTTCCAAATAGCTATCTACCGGCTGATTCTTGATAAAAACTTTTGAAAAGTCACAATAATAACAAATCTGGGTACAAAACGGGATGTGCACATAGGCTGACGTTGGTTTTTTCTGCATAGTAATTATTATACCACAAAGACAGGCTACAAGAAAAAAATCACCATCCCCAGATACATAGTCCGTCCAGAGATGGTGATGGTTTATTCTTCTGTTATGTCAATAACAATCTCTTCTGATTCATCAAGAGTTTCGGCCTTTTCTTGCCATTGCTCCTTGAGATTATTGAATCGATTTTTTGATGCTTCTGTCGCTTGACGGGCACATGACTTAGCTTGAGCAAGGACACTGTCCACAGTGATTTCACCTGCCTCAACCTGTTCTTTGGTTTTCAGAACAAAATCTGTAGCCTGCTCCTTAACTTCTGTCAGTTTTTCACAGACCTGCTCCTTGGCATACTCAGGATCTTCTCTCAAATCATCTAGAAAATCTTGAGCCTGACTGCAAACTTGTTTGCCCTTGTCGCTTGTTAAAAACACGGCAAGAGCTGCACCTGAAACGGTTCCTAAAAGGATTGAGGATAGTTTACCCATAAGAATTCTCCTTTTTTATTTTTTGAAAAATTTACTTGCTACACGAAGAGCTGACAAACTTGCACCAGTCTTAATTGTTTTTGAACCAGCTGATGAAGCTTTCTTGCTCAAGACACGCGCATGGTCATTGAGATCTGAAACAGATAGAGATAAATCTGCAACAGCACTAAAGAGTGGATCAATCGTTGCCACCTTAACATTGATATCATCTGCCAAGACATTGACCTTAGCCAGCAATTCATTGGTATGATGCAAGGTCACATCCACATCTGAAGTTAAGGTTTTAATCGTCTTCTCTGTTTCATCGATAACACGTCCAAGCTTTTGTACAGTGATAATCAGATAGACCAAAAAGACAATCAAAGCTAGGGCGACAAGAATATATGCAACTTCTAACATTTAGTTTTCCTCCTCTGAAATATAGTAAGGGGCCTTCTTTCTATTTTGATATAGAATGATAAAAATACCCAGTCCGATAAGAACAACTGATAGCCATTGAGACACTCGAAGTCCAAAGAACATGAGGCTATCTGTCCGCATGCCTTCAATAACCATACGACCGAAACCATACCAAATCAAATAGAAAGCAGTGATGTGACCTCGTCTAAGGCTCTTCCATTTTCGTCTAAAAATCAGAATCAAGGCAAATCCAAGAAGATTCCATAGAGACTCATAAAGGAAGGTCGGTTGACGGTAGCTCCCCTCAATATACATCTGGTCACGGATAAAACCAGGTAGATAATCCAGATTATCCACTACTGCACCGTAGGCTTCTTGGTTAAAGAAATTACCCCAGCGTCCCAGACTTTGAGCAATCATAACGCTAGGCGCCGCAATATCTAGAAAATCCCAAGTATTGATGAGTTTACGATCAGCAAAGACATAGAGGACAAGAGCCCCTGTAATCAAACCACCGTAAATGGCCAAACCACCATTCCAAATGGCAAAAATTTCTCCCAAATTCTGACTATAGTAATCAAAACGGAAAATAACATAATAGAGACGAGCTCCTAAAATAGCCAAGGGAAAGGCTATCAAGATAAAATCTAAAATATCATCTGGGATGATCTTCTTTCTAGGTGCTTCTTTCATGGTCAAATAAACCGCAAGAATCAAGCCTGTCACAATACACAGGGCATACCAACGAATGGCTAGAGGGCCTAGATGAATAGCAATTGGATCAAGCATTAGGCACCTCGTTTTGAGCAATGAGATTTGTCAAGCGTTCTTCGAACAAACGCGTCGCATCAAAGCCCATTTCCTTGGCACGATAATTCATGGCAGCAGCCTCAATCACAACAGAAATATTACGACCTGTTTTAACTGGAATACGAATACGAGGAATAGATACGCCAGAAATTTCAAGTTCCTCTGCATTGTTTCCAAGACGGTCAAAAGTTTTATGTGTATCGTAATTTTCCAAATAAACAGCCAGCTGGACTTGTGAAGAATCCTTGACGGCACTCGCACCGTAGAGGCTCATGACATCGATAATCCCAACCCCACGAATTTCAATCAGGTGTCTCAAGATTTCAGCTGGTTCACCCCAAAGAGTAATCTCATCCTTGGCAAAGATATCAACCCGGTCATCAGCTACCAAGCGGTGGCCACGTTTGACAAGCTCTAGACCTGTCTCACTCTTACCTATGCCACTATCGCCCTGAATCAAGACACCCATACCATAGATATCCATCAAGACACCGTGCACACTGGTCCGTTCTGCTAAACGTGAATCCAGATAACTAGATAACTCCCCAGATAAACGACTGGTTGCCGTACGGCTGGTTAAAATGGCAATCTTACATTCTCTGGCTGCCTTTAGCATCTCCTCTGGAACCACCAAACCACGAGCAACAATGACCGCAGGTGTCTCAGGTAGAAACATTTTTTTCAATACTTGGTAACGGTTGTGAGAGGACATCGAAACGAGATAGGACCACTCCTTCATTCCCAAGAGCTGGATTCGCTCTGGAGTATAGTAGTCAAAATAGCCCGTCATTTCAAGACCAGGTCGCGTAATGTCCGCGGTATTAATTTCCTTTTCAAGTAATTCTGGTTCGCCATAGACAATGTCTAGTCTAAGCTTTTCAATCACTTCTTTTACTAAAACCGACATCATTTCCTCCTTCAAATGAGTTCTTCTCTCTATTATATCAAATTGTAGGAGGATATTTGAGATTTTTGCAGGCTTTGGAGTATTTATTTATACTCAATGAAAATCAAAGAGCAAACTAGGAAACTAGCCGTAGGCTGTACTTGAGTACGGCAAGGCGACGTTGACGTGGTTTGAATTTGATTTTCGAAGAGTATTAAAAGAAAAAGGACTAGATTTCTCCAGCCTTTCATTTCTAATTAGAATTTTTTACGTTTACGAGCTGCTTCTGATTTACGTTTACGTTTTACAGAAGGTTTTTCATAGAATTCACGTTTGCGTGTTTCTTGAAGAGTACCAGCTTTAGTAACCGCACGTTTGAAACGACGAAGTGCGTCGTCAAGAGATTCATTCTTACGTACTACTGTTTTAGACATTTTTTTCACTCCCTTCAAGTTCAAGATCTATTCTATTTTACACGTAAAAGGAATAATTGTCAAGAAAAAATGCGGGTTAATTTTGATTATCTTCAATTTTAATCTTGTTGTTAATCTTGTTAAAATTGATTAACATTTATAGATGGAAATGATATAATAGTGACACATATTGATTAGCAAAAATTAGTATTATTTAGAAGTGAATCTATAACATGAAAAGAATCATAAAAATTTACCCTGTGGTCAGTATTTTAGTTGTAATTTGTTTATTGCTAGGAATTCTTACTACCTTTTGGGGAAGTGTAATGTATGACTTATTTGCATTTCATTCAAAGCCAATTTATTGTTGGCAATACTTTAGTGGTACATTTATACATGGAAGTAAAGAAGCACCAGTATGGTTTATATGGTTTCATTTAGTTTTAAATACTTTAATGTTACTTCCTTTTGGTGGGCTATTGGAGTATAAAAGGGGATCAAAATATGTATTTTTCGTTTTTATTACTTCTATGGTAATATCTTCAATAGTATTCCATCTATTAACACAGAATCAAGACATTCAAGCATCGGGTATCTCTGCTATTGGCTATGCTTTTGTAACGGGTGGGGTGATGAGTATGTTTAGTATATGGAAAAATTTCAATTTAGGATTAAAACTATTTTATATCCTTCTAATCGTTCTATCTCTCACCATGCTTCTACCAAGTATAACAGGCTGGATTTCAACCTTTCTTCACATGTCAGGAATTGCCAGTTATATCATGGTTTCCAGCATCAACAACTATCGACTGTCTTAATAAAAATCGTATAGTATCATAAAAAATAGTCAATACGATTATATCACAGTTTACAGACATTTAATAATTTTCTATTGGATACCTTTTTATGAGAAATATCGACAACTGTTACGGGAATTTACAGAAAAATTTCTTTTAGCAGGATAGTGAACATTTGAAGTAAAAAACCACTCACTCCAAAGAGCAAGTGGTTGCTTTTTTATTTTTCAAGTAAGCTAAGCGCTTCAGCATCTGCGATAATAGTCACATCAGGGTGATTTTGGAGGCTACTTGCTGGTATACTCTCAGTCACTGGTCCAGACACTGTTCCGGCAATGGCTTCTGCTTTTGATTCACCATAAGCAAAGAGAAGGATTGACTTGGCATCCAAGATATTTTTAATCCCCATTGAAATGGCTTGGGTTGGAACATCCTCAATCTTGTCAAAGAAGCGAGCATTTGCTTCAATAGTAGACTTATCAAGCTCTACAAGGTGGGTTTGACTGTCAAATGGAGTACCAGGTTCATTAAATCCGATATGTCCATTGCGACCGATTCCCAAGATTTGCAGGTCAACTGGATGGTCAGCCAAAATTTGGTTGTAGCGTTCAACTTCAGCTTCAGCATTGTCCTTAACCCCACGAGGCAAGAAACTTTCTTTAAATGGTTTTTGGTTAAACAAGTTTTCTTGCATGAAGTAACGGTAAGACTGTGGATTGTCTCCATCAAGTCCTACATACTCATCAAGGTTGACACTGGTTAGATTTGAAAAATCAAGGTCACTCTCAACAATTTCCTTGTAAAATTCAAGTGGGCTACTTCCTGTCGCAAGTCCTAGGGTTTGAGCGCCGTTGGCCAATTTTTCCTTCAAAATCTCAAAAGCAACTTTTCCACCTTCGATTTGGTTTTCAACTTTAATAACTTTCATCTTTTTATCCTCCGTTTTAATCTATATTTATTATATGGTATAGACCAATTTTTGTCAAGTGAAAACGATTTAATTTCTAAAAAAAGAGCGACTATACTTGAAACATGTTATAATGGATAAGATTAGAACTTAGAAAGAATGAACAGATATATGAATACAGCTGATTTTGATTTCCACTTACCTGAGGAATTGATTGCCCAAACGCCCCTTGAAAAACGAGATGCCTCTAAACTCCTCGTCGTCAACCGTGAGACGGGAGAAATGCAGGATAAACACTTCCACTCTATTATTGATATGCTGGAACCTGGTGATGCCCTCGTTATGAACGATACCCGCGTTCTCCCTGCCCGTCTCTATGGTCAAAAGGAAGAAACTGGAGGTCATGTGGAACTGCTCCTACTCAAAAACATTAGTGGCGATGAGTGGGAGGTTCTGGCTAAACCTGCCAAACGCCTCAAGGTCGGGACTCGTGTTAGCTTTGGTGATGGCCGTCTCAGAGCTGTTGTTACGGAAGAATTGACTCACGGGGGCCGCATTGTCCGCTTTGAATACCAAGGAATTTTCCTAGAAGTTTTGGAAAGTCTGGGTGAAATGCCACTGCCACCTTATATCCATGAAAAACTGGATGACCGTGAACGTTATCAAACTGTTTATGCCAAGGAAAGTGGCTCTGCTGCTGCACCAACTGCTGGATTGCACTTCACCAAAGAATTGCTGGCAGAAATCCAAGCTAAGGGTGTTCATCTAGTCTATCTGACTCTTCATGTCGGACTCGGAACCTTTAGACCCGTTTCAGTTGACAATCTGGACGAACACGAAATGCACTCAGAATTCTACCAACTTTCTGAGGAAGCGGCTGCCACTCTTCGATCTGTCAAGGAAAATGGAAGCCGTGTCATCGCTGTCGGAACCACTTCTATCCGCACCTTGGAGACTATTGGTTCCAAGTTTGATGGGCAAATCCAAGCAGATTCTGGCTGGACCAATATCTTTATCAAACCTGGCTATGAATGGAAGGTTGTGGATGCCTTCTCAACCAACTTCCACCTGCCAAAATCAACTCTGGTCATGTTGGTTTCTGCCTTTGCAGGCCGTGAATTAGTCTTAGACGCTTATCACCATGCCATTCAAGAACACTACCGCTTCTTTAGTTTCGGTGATGCCATGTTTATCTATTAATTTTCACAATCAAAAAAAGCGCATATTATCAAGGTTTTATAAAGCCTGATAATATGCGTTTTGTAATAGATAAAGAGTTAATTTATTCTAAAGCTCGGATCTTTCAAACTCTGAACACTGGCATTGATCACCGCGCCGACAATTAAAATCTTAGCGATAAGAATAAACCAGAACATCATGACCACCACGACGACGGAACTGAAAAAACGGACGTCCACTAGGTGATTGACATAATTGTTAACATAGACTGAAAAGATATTGAGCAGTAAGACCAGGGTCAACAAGACAAAGACACTACCTGGCAATACAGAGCGAATCCTTCGCACCTTAACATTGGGTAGAAAATAGTAGAGCATGACTAGGATGGCAAAAATCAAGGCATAGACCAAAGGGCCTGTTAGGTCTTGCAGATAATCAAAGAGAGGACTATCCGATTTCCAATAGCTTTTGACAAGGTTGAGGAGCATACGGCCAAAGACACTCAAAAACAGAGCTAAAGCAAAGAGAATCTGCAAACCAAAACTGACAAACAAACTCATAAGCTGATGGTAAATCATTCCACGATTTTTTGCTACTCCGTAAGCTTTATTAAAGGCTTTCTGTAGAAAATTCATAGATTTTGAAAAGGTCCAGAGGGCTGATAAAACCGCAAAACTCAATAAGCCTGTTGACGGTTGGGTCAGCACTTCTGTAATAATCTTTGCCACCACATCATACATGCTTTCCGGCAAGAATTCATTGACAACCTTTAAAAAATTAGAAACTGGAATCTGAAAATAAGGGAGGATATTGACCACCACCAAAAGAAGTGGAAAAATCGAAATCAACCAATAGTAGGCTACTGCGACACTGGTCAACTCACTATCTGATGCTTGATAATAATGCAAAAAAGCTTTTAATAAAGGCTTGTCTATCAGCTCTTTCCACCACTTCTTCATATCATACTCCTTTATTTACAATCTTATACTCAATGAAAATCAAAGAGCAAACTAGGAAGCTAGCCGCAAGCTGTACTTGAGTACGGTAAGGCGACGCTGACGTGGTTTGAATTTGATTTTCGAAGAGTATTAACTAATTTCTTCTTACCAATTCCACCATATCATAAGGCAGGGTATTGGCAGCTTCCTTCAGAGAATAGTTCTCTAAGTTATTCACATTTTGTCGTAATTTCTTGGCATACTTGGTCGTAATCAATCGTTTTTCTTCGTATTCGAAAATCAATTTACGCTCCAGATAATAGCCTCTCAGCATTTCATCGATATTGTTGGGTTTGACACGATTGATAACCCGTTCGACAAAGGCACCACTGGTGATGATAGCTGTTTCACGGAGACGAGAATCCTGCATGAAACTGATTAAAGAACTCTTGTAGACCCCTTTAAGGTTCTCCAAACTTTCGATAATCATCTCTGTATTTTCTAGATAGAGTTCTGCAATTTGGTCATAGTCAAGGGCTCTGAGTTTCTGTGATTCTTCATTTTTCCAACTGCGGAAAGTCTTGCCAAAGGTAAAGACTTCGTGAAGGAGAAAACGTAAAATCCGCAAGGAAACAAGGAAATAATAGGTCACTCGTGAAGCAAACTTGCGATTGATACTTTGTTCCATGTTTTTCAGATAACGTTGGTAGACTCGATAGGCACGCTCACTCATCTTGCCTTCTTCGTAGGCCTGTTCCAGACCATCACTTTCAATACTGAGGATGAGAAGTTTCAAGGTCTCCCAGTCTTCTTGAGCCCCCTTATTTTCTTGACTCAAGATAAGATTCTCTATTCGTCCATGATAATTGTCAATAGCTGCATAGAGAGGGAGCTTATTTCTGGTATCTTCCAACTCTTTTTCCAACTCTATCGTTACTTCATTCAAAATGGCGATATGCATGAGATAGTCCTTGCTTTCTTCCTGTTCATCAGAAAGATGAGGCAAAACCACGAGGCCTGTTAAAAAGCTTACAAGCGTCACACCTGCGACAAGGAAAAGCAAGAGAGGATACTCCTGTTCTAGATTACTTGGTATCAGAAGGATCGTAGCAATCGACACGGTTCCCTTAACACCTGAGAAGGTCAAGAGAAGCATGTCCTTCATATACTTATTTAGCTTTTTCTTGAGACGTCTAGTCCTATAGGCATAATAGCCATAAATCATGACAAAACGAATAGCAAAGAGGACAAAGGTAAGGACTATAAGAGATACCAATAACAGTAAGGGATTATAGATTGGATTGGTCAAGATAGGCTCTGCTATCATTTCCAACTCCATCCCTAAAATCACAAAGACAGAACCGTTGAGCATAAAATTCACTGTATGCCAAACCGTCTCGGTCACCGTATCCACTTGGGCTTCGAGGAGCGTAATTTTCTTAAAACGACTTGCCTTTAAAATCCCAGCAACTACAACGGCAATAATCCCTGAAACGTGGACTTCTTCTGCCAGGAAGAAAGTTACCAGAGGTAAACTCAATTCTAATAAAAGTTCGCTGGCAATATCCGTTGCTCGTACACTAAGTAAGAAACTATGGAGGAAACGGTTGGTCATGGCTGTTAAAAATCCAATCAAAAAACCGCCTAGGATTGAAAAGATGAGCGAACTACTCGCTTGTCCAAGAGAAAAGGCTCCAGTTGTCCAAGCTGTCAAAGCTACCTGAAAGGCCACCAAGCCAGATGCGTCATTCAAGAGTCCTTCACCCTTAAGGATATTGGAGACGCGCTTAGGAAAGCTAAAGCGCTCAGAAAGAGAGGCAAAGGCCACCAAATCCGTTGGTCCAAGGGCCGCTCCAACAGCCAAGCAAGCTGCCAAAGGAATACTAAGCCAAAGAAGATGGGCCAAGCCTCCCAAACTCAAGGTCGAGATGAAAATCACTGGAAATATGAGATAAACAATGATTCGCCAGTGTTTTAAAATAGCTGTAATGTCCGCTTCTTCCGACTCTCGGAAAAGCAAGGGCCCGATAACCAGGGCCAAAAACAACTCTGTATTGAGGTGAAAATCGGTATTGGGTAAAAAGAGACCAATCACAATTCCCAAAAGAATTTGCACCAAAGGGAGAGGCAAAAAGGGCAAGAGCTTATTGGTTGTACTTGAGACAATCAAGACCAGTAAAAATAGGATGAGGTAAATCAGTAATTCCACGCACGTCCTCCTTAATCTTTTTTACAACAGGATTCAAATATCTCCTTCTGCTCTTTGATTTTTTGGTCAATCTTGGAACAATCCTTGTGCTCAATTTTTCTCTGACACCGTTCCATTTCAAGAGCAACTAATTTTTTCTTGATTTTAAGCATTTTTTTGCTCATATGTGCTTGGTCTAACACACCCACCGCTCGTTCGTGGTGGGTTGATTCAACAAAATTCTGGCGCATGGCATCCAGCTTTTCACGTAGGTATTGTTTATCCATGTCTATATCTCTCTAATTTTTCAATCATTACTAAAAATGGTGGGTTGTTGACTTGGTTTAAAGTTCGGTAAATGGCAGCTGTGTACTCTTGTTGGTTCAACTGACTGACAAAATCCAAGACAGCATCCCTCTCGAGGTCGCCTCCTTCATGACCATAGTAGATCATGATAGCAATCCGTCCACCTTTGACAAGCAAATGACACAGTTTTTCTAATGCTTCAATCGTTGTCTGAGGTTGGGTGATGACAGACTTATCAGCTGATGGCAAATAGCCCAGATTAAAAATCGCTGCCTTGACTTCTGCTACAAACTGGTCCAGTGTCTCATGACCTTGCAAGATCAACTGAGCATTTGTCAGGCCAGCCTGATGCAAACGCTCTTGGGTCTTTTCCAAGGCTTGCTCCTGAATATCAAAGGCATAGACTTGCTTAGCTAGCTTGGCTAAAAAAAGCGTGTCATGACCATTTCCCATAGTCGCATCCACTACGATATCCTCTTTTGTCACTACCTCAGCCAAAAAATCATGTGCCATCTCAAGTGGTCTTTTCATTTTCAAACTCCTGTTTTACAGCCTTGCATCCTTGAACGCTTCCACGACGTCGCATCTCCATCTCAATACTATTAAGGACTTCCCATTTATTGAGGCTCCACATAGGCCCAATCAGCATATCCCTAGGTGCATCTCCCGTGATTCGATGGATGACGATATGTTTGGGTATGATTTCCAGTTGGTCACAGATGACCTTGACATACTCGTCCTGACTCATGAGTTGTAAACGTCCCTCGTGGTAATCTCGTTGCATACGAGTATTTGTCATAAGGTGAAGCAAATGCAGTTTAATCCCTTGAATATCGTTATCCGTGACACAGCGGCGGACATTTTCAATCATCATCTCATGGGTTTCACCAGGAAGTCCGTTAATCAAATGAGAAACAATCTCAATCTTGGGATACTTTCTCAAACGCTTGACCGTTTCCACATACAATTCATAGGAGTGGGCACGGTTAATCAGATCAGAGGTTGCTTCATAAGTGGTCTGCAAGCCCAATTCAACCGTCACATGCATGCGTTCCGACAACTCAGCCAAATATTCGATGGTTTCGTCTGGTAAACAGTCTGGGCGCGTTCCAATATTGATTCCTACTACACCTGGCTCATTGATAGCCTGCTCATAGCGCTCCCGAATCACTTCCACCTTTTCATGGGTGTTGGTAAAATTTTGAAAATAAACCAGATACTTCTGAACATCTGGCCACTTGCGGTGCATAAAGTCAATTTCCTTATAAAATTGCTCACGGATAGGCGCATCTGGTGCTACAATAGCATCTCCAGAACCTGAAACCGTACAAAAAGTACAGCCTCCATGAGCCACAGTTCCATCACGATTGGGACAGTCAAATCCCGCATCAATAGGGACTTTAAAGGTCTTTTCTCCAAAGAGTTTTCGATAATAATCATTCAAGGTATTATAAGATTTCATAACTTTCATTATAACAAAAAACACCCACAATCTCAAAAGCCTGACTTTCCTATAAATTCCTCTGTTTCTCGTTTCCATTAGCGATTTTTTATGATACAATATGGGTATGATTTTAATGAAATTAGCATCTATTTTATTATTGATACTGACCTTAGTAGTCTGCATTATCATAACCAAACTTTTTAGATTAAAAAAACTAGGACGAAACTTTGCGGATTTGGCTTTTCCAGTCTTGGTATTTGAATATTACTTGATTACAGCTAAAACCTTTACCCATAATTTCCTCCCTAGACTAGGCCTAGCCCTCTCACTCCTAGCCATTATTCTCGTTTTTTTCTTCCTTTTGAAAAAACGCAGCTTTTACTATCCTAAATTCATCAAATTCTTCTGGCGTGCAGGATTCTTATTAACCCTTGTCATGTATATCGAGATGATTGTTGAATTGATGGCTCAGAAATAAAAAACTAAATCGAAAACACCTCAATCAAACTGAAATACAGTGATTGAAGTGTTTTTTCTTTATATCTTTTTCAATAATTCCTATTTACTCTCTTTATCAGGAAATAGATAACCAATACCTACACAAGCTAGGACACCTGCTCCAATCACCAATCCGCTTGAAATTGGCAAAAGGTCCAAAATTGCATTCGCAATGATAAAGGCAATAATCAAACACATCAGACTAGCCTTGTAATCCTTTTTCCAAAGATTCTCTAGTGTGAAAAAGAGGAACAAGCCTACCGGAATCAGTGACCAGAGGTTGACATCCAAACTTGGCCATCCAACAGAACCAAAATACACTACTGTCGCTGCTACTACTAAGAATACAATTCCCAATAATTTTTTCATTTGTTTATCTCCAATTTCTTTTTTAGGAACTTGAGTTACCTGGTATCGATGCCTCACGTCCCTTACAAAAAACATTATAGCAGAGGTCAGTTTCAAGAACAAGGTCTTTTGCCTATCTGGCCTCTATATCAGTCTAAGTGGTTGAAGTGTTAAGATAAAAGAAAAGAAGCCCTAATAAGCTTCTTCATTCTAGAGATTGCAACAGTATTTCTGAACTAAAACAATCGAAAGTTAGATTCTAAACTAGTTTTTTCTAGTTAGTATTTTTCTTTTCCTTAGATTCTAGAGAAGTTTTGATTGCTTCGCGTTCAGCCTGTAGTTGAGCTAAATTCTTCTCTTCTTCCTCAAGTTTACTAGTATCTGGTTTTACACGATAGTAAACATCTTCTGGTCTCGACAACATCGCTTCATACTGCTGTCCTGCAAAAAGTCTCTCTTCATTATAATTAGTTTTATCTGTCAATTTTCCACCATCACCAGCTTGCATGACAACTCCACTAGGTACAGCAACTACGATAAAGCCTCCAACAATTTCATTTTTAACATGTGCACTTACTGTTTCTACATCTCGAAATCTAGAATCTGAAGTTCGATTTTTCAAATGAGAATGACTATTATCTAGTTCAATGATCGCTTCAGATTTTTGACCATTTGATATCCAAGAGGAACGTACTTCCCCAGACTCATTAATGACATATTCATTACCCGAAGCTGTACGCCAAGTACCTTTCAAACTAGATAAATCATTATTTCTTAGTGCTTCAATATCCAGTTTCGGAACAGCAGTTTCTTCTTTTAGCTTGCTAACAATTGCTTCTGCTTCAGTAATCTTGGTGTCTAAATCAGTCAGTTGATCCTTGAGTTTATGTATCTCCTCCTCTTTAACTTTGGTATCTTTATCGCTTTTCGCCCTACTTCTGCTATCTTTAACAGAAACTGTTGATGATACTTGCTTTGAATCTTTCTTTCAGCATTTGAATTTTTCGAACTTTTTTCATTATTTTCTCCTTTTAATAAAAATTATACAAACCTTTATCTCTTTTTAGACTTCTTCACATGTTCCTTATACATTTTTGACTTCTTTCCATACCATTCTTCGATGGTATATCCATACTCTTCACGGTATTTCTCTTGATTTTTATTGACTGCATTCAAGTTTTCTAGCGTTACTACATTGGACTTGAAAAATGATACCAAAAATAGTCCTAATAAAATAGGTGAAATTGGCAACAAAGCAAGCAAGAGATACGCTAGGAAATGATTAAGCCCATGGGTAAAGAGATTGATGCCATACATCAACAACCATAAGAATAAAATAACATTTAAAAACTTTTTATAATACTCTGAGGAGAAATAATCCTTACTAGCACGCTGCTTTGTAACGAGAATATAAATAAGGTAAATCAGAGATAAGACAAATCCAATCCAGTAGACGATACGAACTACTACTAGAGGGATTAAATACAAGGCACCTATAAACCAACTATAATATGTAATTACGAGCAAAAATAATTGAAAAATTTGAGTCATTAAGTAGGCTTTAATGCGATTTCTTCTAGAAATAATATAAAAACAAGTAAAATGACTGCAACAAAGCAAGAATAGAAAACCAAAGAAACTATCTGGAGGAATCAGGCTATTTTCTACTGATGTCAGCTGTGTAAATAGTTCATGTCCAGCTTCACTAGCCATTCTAAATAGGTTTATCGGTAAGGATGTCCCAATCATAACCATAAGAGAATATAGAGATAGTCCAAAAAACGCCTTTACTAAGTTTAATCTTCGTGCTGTTTCTAGTGCTTCATTAATATCTTTTTGCATCTTATCCATTTACTTTCTCCCATTATCCAAACAAGGACGAGGCCGCCTTCAGACCACCATTGAAAAAATCAGAAACATTCTTGCCCACACTTTTGACAGTCTCCAAGCCCTGGTGGATTCCCTTTCCGATATACTCCACTCCTGATTCTACCACGTCCACAGCACCATAAGCCAAATTTTTAGCTCCGTCATAAACAGACTTTTTAAACTCTGGTGCAACTGCAGAACCGATAAGATTAAGCGTTCCTAAAGCTAGGCCTCCTACTGTTCCAAATATCAACCCCTTTGGTCCAGCTTTCGCCCCTAGCTTAGCTCCTAGCCACATGCCATCTAGAGGAGCAACGTTAGATATGGTATCAATGGTACCACCGATCACAGACTTCCCAATTTTCCCTACAGCCGTCTTCGAATCGGTCTTAGAATTGTTGCCAAACAGAAAAACAAAGAAAATGTCTTTGTCCCATTATACCATATGCGTGATACCGTGAAAAGAAAAGAAAAGGCTAACCACTTGAAACAAATTCAGGTGGTTAGCTTCATAAGACTAGAAATAGTGTCTATAAACCTTTATTTCTTTTTAGACTTCTTAACATGTTCCTTGTAGATTTTTGACTTTTTCCCATACCATTCTTCAATGGTATAGCCATATTCTTCACGGTATTTCTCTTGTTTTTTATTGACTGTATTCAGATTCTCTAGTGTTACTAAATTGGACTTGAAAAATGATACCAGAAAAAGGCCTAATAAAATAGGTGAAATTGGCAATAAAGCAAGCAATAAATGTGCCAGAAGATTATTAAGACCATTAGTAAAGAGATTGATTCCAGACATTAATAGCCATAAAAACAAAATAACATTCAAAAATTTTTTAATATTTAGAGAAGTAAAAAAATCTTTTTTAGCGCGTTGCTTAGTAACAAGGATATAGATAAGGTAAATCAGTGATAAGACAAAACCTATCCAGTAGACGATACGAACTGCTACTAGAGGGATTAGATACAAGGCGGCTATAAACAAACTATAATATAAAATTACGAGCAAAAATAATTGAAAAATCTGAGTCATTAAATAGGCTTTAATGCGATTTCTTTTCGTAATGATATAACAACAAATAAAATAACACCAACAAAACAAGAATAGAAAACCAAAGAAACTATCTGGGGGAATGAGACCTTTTTCAACTGATGTCAATTGCGTAACTAGTTCATGTCCAGCTTCACTAGCCATTCGAAATAGGTTTATCGGTAAAGATGTCCCAAGCATAATCATCAATGAAAAAAAAGGCGCTACAAAAATTATCTTTACTAAGTTTAATCTTCGAGTTGGATCGAGTGCATCATTAATATCTTTTTGTATCTTATCCATTTATTCTCTCCTATTATCCAAACAAGGATGAGGCAGCCTTCAGACCACCATTGAAAAAATCAGAAACATTCTTGCCCACACTTTTGACAGTCTCCAAGCCCTGGTGGATTCCTTTCCCGATAGATTCCACTCCTGATTCTACCATGTCCACAGCACCATAGGCTAAATTTTTAGCTTTGTCATAAACTGACTTTTTAAATTCTGGTGTAACAACAGAACCGATAAGATTAAGCGTTCCCCAAGCGAGCCCAACGACAGCTCCAATAGCTGTCTTCGAATTTTTGCCAAACAGAAAGAATGTCCTTCTCCATTATACCATATGAGAGATACCGTAAGAAGAGAAGATGAGAATAGCAAAAGAAAACCACCTGTAATGAACTGCACCCCAAAAATTAGACAGAAAAAATCTAACTTTTGGGGTGTTTTTATTATGAAATTAACTTATGATGATAAAGTTCAAATCTATGAACTTAGAAAGCAAGGCCAAAAATTCAAACAGCTTTTAAATAGATTTGGTGTGAATGCTTCTGGTCTAAAGTATATGTTAAAATTAATTGACCGTTATGAAATAGAAATCGTAAAAAAGGGGAAGAATCGTCACTATTTCCCGAAATTAAAACAATAAATAGTTAAGAAAGTTATGCTTGAAGGTTATTCACAAAAAAGTGTAGCTTTAGATTATGCTTTACCCGATCGTTCACTGTTGACAAATTGGCTAGCACAATACAAGAAAAACGGGGATACTATTGTTGAAAAAACAAGAGGGAGACCAGCTAAAATGGGAAGAAAACGGAAGAAACCTTGGGAAAAAATGACAGAACTAGAGCGACTTCAAGAGGAGAATGAATGCTTACGTACCAAGGTGGCCTACCTAAAAAAGTTAAAAGAATTGAAGGAAAGGGACGAAGCACTAGGGCGAGGAAGGCAGAAACAGATAGAGAAATGGTTTCAGGAGGATTTCGATTAGATTTACTTCTTGAAACAGCACGTTTAGCTCTCTCAACTTACTATTATCAGTTGAAGCAACTGGAAGTGTTTGATAAAGATAAAGCAAGCACAATAGCTTGCTTGATAGTTAAGGAATTAAAAATTGATTTTCATAGTCTTTTGGGAGCTTATAAGATATTTCTCCATTACTATTACCAAATCGACTTTGATTAAAAATTGGAAATAGCTTGGAGTCGTACTCCGTTTTTATAGCAAAACGTTCATTTTCAAAACTAATAGTTGCAGCTACTAAGGGATCCTTAAAAACTGATTGTTCTCCTTGGGAATGCAAGCGAACGTTTATAGTAGCTACTTCTTCAGGATATTTCTCAAATCTAACATCAAAACGAATGTCGCTACCTGTCGAAGGAATGTACATTTGATATTCACTTACACTTATACTTTGAATCTTTCCTAATTTCTGTTCCAATTCTGGGTCGTTTCTATACAGATCTGTTTGGATAGCTAGTTTGAAATTTTCCTCATGTTCATTTAGCCATTTGTTAAGAAAACGAATCATAATTTCTTTTTGAATTTGCCAAGATGCATCCTTGGCCTTGCGAACAGCAACATCCGAAAGTTTATTCATAGTTTCAGTCAATTTATCTTGCTCTCGCTTCCAATCCCACGAGGGGTCATTGGATACCTCTTGTACTGACAAGTACCATCTCTTCATAGTTTCAGGTGATTTATAAGGATTAGGTTTTATAAAGGTAAAAGGAGGTATACCAGCATCAGGAAAGTATATTTCTACTTTCATTGACTGCTTGCGATTATTATTAACATAGGCTCTAAAGTAAATATGATAATTTCCTCCTACATCTCCGCCATTATCAAAAGACCCCATCGCTGAACCAGGTAAAAGCGTCACAGACTTTATATACTGTCCTTGACTATCTATGTCTGCAAGAATTTCTCTCTTGATAGTATCTTCATGAACATGTATAAACTTAGCAGTGTTGCCAAACGAATGCCCCATAAGCAAATAAGAAAGAATGATAATAAGAAAAGGCACAGAAACTGCAAGGAATATCCATTTGTTCGTTTTTAATATTTTTAACATAACGTCTCCTGTTACTCATTAAAAATCCGTTATAGAATAGTATTTATGTATCTTTTTAACTTATAACCTCTCTACTCTATCAAAAATAATCTCTTGCTTTTCGTAACTTTCTCGGAGTGGTAACATACCTAAGATAACCGTAAAGAAACCCAAAAATAAAATACTGTTAACGATAAGGATAGAGGCCTCTGTCCCATTATCAGTAACCATATAAAACACCAAAGATCCTATAACCGCAACAAAAAGAATAGGCAGAAGTTTATACAGTTTTAACTGACGTTGTGACCTTGCTAGTTTGAATATTATTTGATACTTTGTTCCTTTACTTGAGAGCTTTTGGTGAAGACTACGACGAACTACAAAAGCAATGAACCTGAAAGTAAGATAAGCTAGGACAATAAAGAGAACAAATAATCCTAATTTAAAAGAGATATTATGGCTAATGTCATAACTCTTAAAAGCATTCGTAACAATCCCATAACAAGCTCCACCTATTGCTACACCTATTCCAATACCAAGAGATTTGCTTATAGTTGGAGCTAAGCTCTCAAATCTCGTATCTCTTTTATCTAACTTTAAGCATTTAGCTGTGATTTCACTAGGAAGAGAACCCCAGAAATAAGTTTTAGGACTAATGCTAGTCATATCCAAAAGATATTTTTCACCTTTAAATTCTACAATTTTATGAAATGTTTTATTTGTTTCTTTAAATTTTAATTCCACATTTACCACCCAAACACTTTCTGAATTGATTTAATACCTGAATCAATGTCGTTTCCGATATCGTTTATGCTCTTTTCGATTTCATTCATAAACTACCATCCCTATTGTTTAAATATTGTTAAATCCAACTGAACTGTCTTATCTTTCGAATTCAACTGGATTGTAATCCCATAAATTGAGCCACTAGAGTAATCTAATATTATTCGACAGGTCGTATCTTCTGGCATATCGTACTTATTTTTAAGATATTTATAGAGGTCAGAATGATTTTCAGGCTGGTAGATAATATCGCTCAATTCAGTTTCAGCACTCTTAAAGGTGTCTTTTATATTCAAGGAAGCGAAATAATCTCTTTGTACTACCAAATTAAGAATTTCTTCGTCAAACAAAGGTTCTAACTTCGATTCGTACTGTAATCTCTCATTAGAGTAAGTAACAGGAACTGTTTCTTTATTATCCCCAATTTTTATTGTATAGTCACCCTTAATTTCAGATTGGCTAGTATCTAAGAATACTTTATAATCCTTTACTACGTTTCCACTCTCTATATAAATACTATTTTTGTAAAGCTTTAATCCATTAAACTCCTTCTTGTCTTGCTCTAAAAATTTAAACATGGGCTCAAACGTTTTTTCAAATTCGTACTGTTTTTTTGTTCTATTTTTAGGGATTGTTTCACCACCCAAACTACATCCATTTAGAGCAAAAAGTGTTAAGAGCATTAACATTACACTAACAACCAAAAATAAGCATTTATTTTTTTTCATCTCTTTCCTCCTGTATAGCGGAATCTAAGCTTATTATATCATGAATGTAAAAAAATTCTTGTCATGAACCGCCCCTTAAAAATTAAGCAAAAAATCTAATGCTTTTAATGACCGTACTTGAGCAGTATTTTGTTTGAAAAAAATTTTCTATAAAATTCCTTTTACACTATCTTTTCAATAATTCCTACAACAGGAATCAAAGAAATACCTACAAAATCTGATTCTAAGGGGCTATCCCATCTTTTTCATTCATTTAGACTAACTGCGATTGAATTACATCTTATTGCTTCTTTTTTCATCTAGTTTAACACTCTAGAGCTAGCTTCAAGGCATGTTCCTAACATCTAAAAAAGCCTGTCCTGAGACAAGGCTTTGATAGTATTCAATTTAAGAACCCGCACTTTCGTAGGCACCTAAGCCCCTATCCCAAAGTTTAAGGGAAATGACAAAGAAAACAAGGGAAATCAACATCAAACCTCCGATGTTAAAGAACACATCCTTATCCTGCAAGAAATAGCTGGCAGGATAGTAGGCCGTAAAAGCAAAAGGCACGATAAAGCTGATTAACCAACGAAGGAGAGAATTGTAAATCGAAATAGGATACTTAGCAAAGTCATTAAACATATAAAAAATGTAGATCATGGCACCTGACTGCTTGGTCCAAAAAGCGATGCTGGCTGTCGCAATTTTCAAGGAAGTATAAATCAAGGTCGCAAATGGTATGCAGACTAGGAAAAGCAGGAATTTTGGAAGAGTCCAAGCAATGCTAGTCACTGTTGTTCCCAATAGAATACCACCGACCAAGAGTTCTCCCAAAGCATCAATCTGAAAAGTCTCAACTAGAATATGAAAGAGAGGATTGATAGGACGAGTCAGATACTTGTCAAACTCTCCCTTTCTCACCAAGCGTTGTCCCAATGCCCAGAGATTATCAAAAAAGAGATGGTCCAAGCCCTTGGGAATCAATGAAAAACCATAGATAAAGGCAATTTCTTGGAAGGACCAGCCTTCTAGGGATGGGATGTGTTGAAAGATGACATTGAGAAACAAGAGGTTCAGGCCTTGAGTCAGAAAGACTCCCAAGACACCTACCACAAAATCAACCTTGTATTCCATGATTTGCTTGATGTATTGTCTGATAAAAATCAGATGCATACGTTGATATTTTTTCATCCTAACCTCCCTGAATGGTGATAAATGACTGGACTCGTTTCCAAATCAACTGAGACAAGCCCACCATCACTATAAGCCAGAAGAACTGTAGCAAAATCGCTTGAAGAATTTGACTGGCATCGTATTTCCCAACAATAATCATGACCGGAGTGTAAATTAAGGATGAAAATGGCAAGAAGGACAGAATATCTGAAACGATTTTCGGAAAGAATGCCAAGGGAATTAAACTTCCAGACATAAATGCCACTATGGAAGTCTTAAGTAGGTTGGAACCCCAAAGATTTTTAAACACAAAGGCAGAAAATCCAAAGCAGATATTAAAGAAAAAGTTAATCAGATAAGCCAGAGTTAAGCTAAAGAGATAAAGGACAGTTAAGCCCAACACTTCTACAATCCCTTGCCCAGATAAGATTTTCATCAAAACAATGACACTTAAAAATGGAAGACCAACAGAGATAAAAATCAACCACTTGGAACCAAGCTCAGTGAAAAGATAAGAGGCCGCAAAATGCACTGGTCTCAACAAGCGCATGATGATGGAACCATCCTTGACCTCCTCCCCAATCATAAAGGACGAATCTGACCTAGTCAGAAGATTTGTCACAAAACTCATAATGATGTAGAGGGTGATATCTGCCATACTAAAGCCCTGAATCAAGGACTCTTGCGAAGAATCAAAGACAGCCTTCCAGAGATAAAAGGCCACAAAAGCGCCCATGACATCGCCGATCCGATAAAGAATAAAGTTGACTCGATAGGTAATCAACTCCTGAACACCTGCATTGATAAAGGGTTTATAACGTCTCCACAATTTGACCATCTTAGAGCTCCTTTCGGTAGAAGCGACGGATAATATCCTCAATATCCGTATCCACCATCTTCAAATCGCGGATTTCAAAATCAGACAGGGTTTGCTTGATAATGTCAGCTGACTGGTAGCGAGAACTATCAAATTCAATGTTGAGACTATTCCCTTGTCTATCAATAGTCATATCCGAAAAGCCTTCATAGTGAGAAAGGAGATGACTTTGACCTGGTAGCAATTCAAAAGAAAGAGTCTTCATCTTGCCAAATGTGTCCTTAAGCTGGCTAACCGTTCCATCAAAAATCTCTTGCCCCTTGTCAATCATAAAAATCCGATCACAGAGCTGCTCAATGTCGCTCAGGTCGTGAGTGGTCAAGAGAATGGTTGTCTCTTCCTCTTGATTGATTTGGGTAATAGCCCGACGAATGTTATCCTTGACCGAAACGTCCAAACCAATGGTCGGCTCATCTAAAAAGAGAACCTTGGGATTGTGAAGCAAGGAAGCCGCAATATCCGCCCGCATCCTTTGACCCAGTGAAAGAGTCCGCACGGGATCCTTGATAAAGTCCTTCAAATCCAAGACTTCATTCAAAAAGTCCATACGCTTATGGAAGAGCGAGTCTGGTACATCATAAATCTCCTTTAAAACCGTGTAGGTCTCTTGCAGTGCCAAATCCCACCATAGCTGGGTTCGTTGTCCAAAAACTACGCCAATATCTTTGACATAATCTTGACGATTGTCCTGGGGAATCTTGCCATTAATCCGACAAAAACCAGATGTCGGTTTCAAAATTCCTGTCAGCATTTTAATGGTTGTCGACTTCCCTGCACCATTGGCCCCAATAAAGCCTAAAATTTGCCCCTTGGGAACCTCAAAGGTCAAATCTTTGACCGCTTCAAAGGTCTGTTTTTCAGGATGAATAAAGGAGCGTAATGCCCCCTTCAACCCCGGTTCCTTAACAGTCTTCACAAAATTTTTCTGAAGATGTTCCACTTCTATCATTGCCATATCTATCTCCCTATGTAAGGAATAGCAACATTGTGTTTTTGACTACAAGTATTCTAAATCCTTACTTTCTATACCTTCTACATTTTATTACTACAAAAGGCTTTATACCAACCTATTATAATCCAATAAAAAATAGAATGCAAGCGTTTGCCTAAAGTTTATGAAGTTAAAATTTTTTCTCTTAAAGTGGTATTTTTATACTCAATGAAAATCAAAGAGCAAACTAGGAAGCTAGCCGTAGGTTGCTCAAAGCACTGCTTTGAGGTTGTAGATAAGACTGACGAAGTCAGCTCAAAACACTGTTTTGAGGTTGTGGATAGAACTGACGAAGTCAGTACCCATGCCTACGGCAAGACGAAGCTGACGTGGTTTGAAGAGATTTTCGAAGAGTATTAGTCCAAAATTCTGGCTTAATAGTCTCCTTAAAACACCAAAAAAACCCACCCAATGGGCAGGTTTCATCTGTATTGTTCAGCTAGATTATGCTTTACCTTCTGAACCGAATACGTCGATACGTTCTTCAACTGATGCTTGGATAGCTTTTACACCGTCAGCCAAGAATTTACGTGGGTCGAAGAGTTTCTTCTTGTCGTATTCTGCTTCGTTTGCTTCGTAGTCACGAGCAAATTTACGAGTTGCGTTAGCGAATGCGATTTGGCATTCAGTGTTAACGTTAACTTTCGCAACACCAAGTTTGATAGCTGCTTGGATTTGCTCATCAGGAATACCTGAACCACCGTGCAATACGATTGGGAAGCCTGGAAGAGCTTCTGTCAATTTCTGCAAGTGGTCAAGGTCAAGACCTTCCCAGTTTGCTGGGTAAGGACCGTGGATGTTACCGATACCAGCTGCCAAGAAGTCGATACCAGTTTCAACCATTGCTTTAGCGTCTTCGATTGGAGCCAATTCACCTTTACCGATGATTCCGTCTTCTTCACCACCGATAGTACCAACTTCAGCTTCTACTGAGATACCTTTAGCGTGTGCTTTTTCAACAACGTCTTTAGCCAATTTAAGGTTTTCTTCAACTGGAAGGTGTGAACCATCAAACATGATTGAAGTGTAACCAACTTCGATACACTCAAGTGCATCTTCGTAGTGACCGTGGTCAAGGTGGATAGCTACTGGTACAGTGATACCCATTGATTCAACAAGGTTAGCGATCAAGTTGCGAGCAACTTTGTAACCACCCATGTATTTAGCAGCACCCATTGAAGTTTGGATCAAAACTGGAGCTTTTTTAGCTTCTGCTGCGCGCAAGATAGCTTGAGTCCACTCAAGGTTGTTTGTGTTAAATCCACCAACTGCATAACCGTTGTCACGAGCTGCTTGGACAAATTTTTCTGCTGAAACGATTGCCATTTTATCAGGCCTCCTGTATATTTTTATGGGTCATCCCATTTACATTGTTCATTTTATCACTTTTTGACAAAAAAATCTAGTTTTTCCCGCAGTTTCGATTGAATTTCTTCTAGCTTCATCTATGTAAACCCTTTCTCTCCCTAGTCTTGGGCGACTTTTGGAAAAGCTATGAAGAAGGTCAAACGATTCTCCTTCATCTCAAAACGATAAGGTAATTTTTCATGTTCTAATAGACTCTTGACCACAAAGAGCCCCATCCCAGAACCCTTGGCCTTGCGACTAGCATTGTCAGAAAAAGACTGGGCTAGTTTTTCTTGTTCTTCTGGACTGCAGCTATTTTCTATAAAAAGTTCCCCTTCTCTTTCTCCAATGCGAACTAAGCCACCTGGAACAGAGTGCTTGATGGCGTTGCTGATGAGGTTAGACAGGATTAACTTCATAACTGATGGGTTTAGATAAGCCTGCTGATGGGACAAGCTATTATCAATCTGAAGCTCTCTTTCCTTGGCTAGCAAGGCATAATCCTTGACTAGACTTTGCGTCATCTGGAGCAAATCAATTTGTTCTCTATCATCTCGCAATTCCTGCACAGACGAGAGAGAAAGTATCTGGAGAACATGGTGATTGAGCTCATCCACAATCCCCAAGGCAACTCCCAGATAGTGGTCTCTATCCTTATAACGACCAATATTCTCTTTCATGTTTTCAATCAGAATTTTCAAACTGGCCAGCGGTGTTTTCAGTTCATGAGAAGCCCCTCGTAGGAATTCGACCTTCATCTTTTCCAGCTGGAGAATAGCTTCATTCTTGTCATGCAAGTCCGCAATGACAGTCAAAAGATGCTGGTAGAGGCTATTGATTTGTTCCTTGAGATCACCAATCTCATCCTTAGAATCCACGCGCAATCGCACTTGTGTATCTAGCTCCATCATTCTACGAGTCACCCGCTTGATTTCCAATATCGGAGCAACAATGGTCCGAGCATAGATATAGGCCACCAAGAGGGAAATCAGAAAGGATGCCAGCAAGGTATAGGGAAGAAACTGGAGACTGATTTGCTCTGCTTCCTTTTGCAAGTCCATGGACGCTAGAAACTGGAGAGTCATAGTACCACCGTCTTGCGTTTTCACCTCGCGCTCCTCGATAAAAAGAGAGGTGGTCTGACGGTCCATATCCAGAGGAAGGCTGTCCTTGACTTCTAACTTGTCCTCGGTCATCTCGCCCTTAACGGCCCCCTTGATATCACTAGTCTGGGAATACAAGTCTAACACTTGCTCGATGCTCTGCCTATCCTTACCTTCTAGGGACTGGGCAATGGCTGTCGCTTTCTGACCAATGGTTTCCTGTCGGTGGCTCAGATAAGTAGAAGGAAAAAGAAAATAAATAGCTAAATGAAGGCAGATAACCAGAACACTAAATATCGAGAAGGTATAGATAAATATCTTTGTAAATAAACCTGTTCGTTTCATTTTCGCTCCAATTTATAGCCAACATTGCGCACAGTGAGGATGCAGTCCAAGTCTAGCTTTTTCCGCAATTCCTTGATATAAACATCAATGACGCGGTCAAAGGGAACCTCATCAGTCGCTTTCCATACGGCATCGATTATCTGAGATCGAGTCAAGGCTCGTCCTTCATTTTTCACCAGATAGTCCAAAATTTCCAACTCTTTGGCATTGATAGCCACTTCTTGACCTGCTAGGCTTGCACTGTAGCTTTCAAAGTCCACCTTGGCATCCTTATAGGAGAAGACTCGTCCCGTATCATAATAGCGCTTGAAAATCGCGTCTACCCTCACTTTTAAGAGGGATAGGGAGAAAGGTTTTTCCAGATAGCCATCTGCCAGAGAGGCAAAGGCACTCATCTTGTATTCTTCATCCTGAAAGGCTGTTAACATCAAGACAGGAACCTGACTGCTTTTACGAATCTCAGCTAGAACTTCCAGACCATTGAGCTTGGGCATCTGGATATCCAGTAAAACTAAGGCTACTTCATAGCTGGAAAATTTTTCTAAGGCTTCCTGACCATCCGCCGCCTCAATGGTTTCATAACCACAATCCGTCAAATAATCACTGACCCCCTCACGGATCATCTCTTCATCTTCTACAATTAAAATTTTCATAGAAAAAACGTTTCACATTCCTTTAAATTTCTTGTAAATTATATCAGTTTCATCCTGAAAGAAAGAGGCCTTATCAAGATAAAATAGATAAAAATGCTACCTATATTATACCCCATTTAGGGGAGAATAGGTAGCAAGTTTGTTATTCGCTATCGAGCAAGAGCTCTTTTGGTTGTTTTCTGAGGAGATTGCTTGAAGCAAGCGCCATAACGAGAACCACTAGAACCAAGGCAAGGACAAAGACGATGATAAAGTCCGATGTCTGAATGGAAATATCTAGGCTCGACAAGGTCTTGCTAAAGCCATCTACTTCTGCACCACCACCAAGGTTAGAGGCTTGAGCAGCCTTGCTGGCTTGCTTGGCAACACCTGAAGTGACATTGGCAAGAACAGTATTTCCGATTGCACGCGCTGTGTAAGTAGCTAAGAAGTAAGCGGAAACAAGAGCAGGGATGGCAATCAAGATGGATTCAGTGATGAATTGACCCAAGATACTTGCCTGCTTGAGACCGATAGAGAGGAGGATACCCACTTCCTTGCGACGGGCATTGATCCAAAGGCTGAGCAAGAGGGCAAGGAGAAGAACTGAGAAGCTCAAGCTACCCCAGAAGAGGAGATTGGCCATCTTGTACATACCAGAGATGGATTGCTCAAGAGCTGGGTAGTTAGAGGAGCTCTTAACGAGTGTATAGCTCTTCCAGTTGATACCACTGATGCCATTCAACTCTTTCATAACATCATCCAAGTTCTTGTCCGCTGTTACAAAGAAGGTTGCGTCCCCATAAATAGCTGTGTCTTCTGTGTATCCATAAAGTTTTGCAGCAGTGTGAATGTCTGTGATAGCTGTGTTTTCATAGAGTTCTTGTGAGTAGGTTACTGCTGACTTATTATGACCATCAAAGAGTCCCTTGATTGTCACTTCGACTGTTTCCTTGGCACCTTTTTCATTGTCTGCATCGTAGATATTAGAGTCTAGTTTGACCTTGTCCCCTACTTTCCAGCCGTGTTTGGCTGCCAAGTCCTTGTGCAGGAGGATCTTGTCCTTGTCGTCGTTGTTTAAGTGCTCACCTTCGACCAACTTATAAGAACCAGAGACAAACTTGTCTTCTTTAGAAGAGTCATTGACTCCTGTAATCATCAAGCTACTTCCAAAATGTTTGGCACGGTCAGGAGTCAGATTTTTCTTGGTTTCTGGCGTTTCGATGAGTTCATAGCCAGTCAAATCTCCGATAGCGTTGATGCGTTTCACATAAGACTCAATGGCCTTGTTTTCGGTGATTTTTTTGATATCCTCACCCTTAATATTCCCAGCACCACGTGGCGTTCCTTGATTGACGCGACGATTGATTTGCATGGAAAAGCTATTAGTGATATTTTTAAAGGTCTCCTGAGAAGCCTTGGCAGTAGCTCCCTTGATCGACAAGCCGACCAAACTCAAGCTCGCCATGAGGAGAATAATCAGGAAGATGACAATCGATTTGAAAAACTTCCTTGTAACATAGGCAAATGCGTTGTGTAACATAGGTTCCCTTTCTAGATTTTATTCTATTTTATAGTTCTAATACTCAATGAAAATCAAAGAGCAAACTAGGAAGCTAGCCGCAAGCTGTACTTGAGTACGGTAAGGCGACGCTGACGTGGTTTGAATTTGATTTTCGAAGAGTATAACTGAAAAAGCTCATATTATTTCGTCGTATTGCGAGTTTCAGTCAGTTTCTTGTCCTTCAATTCAAGTGTAATATCTGACGCTTGTGCCACTTCTTTGCTGTGAGTTACGACGATGACACATTTACCTGTTTTCTGGGCAAGTGATTTGAGCAGTTCGACAATATCTCCAGCAGTTTTAGGGTCCAGATTTCCCGTTGGCTCATCCGCTAGAATAACTGGAGCTTCTGAGACCAAACTACGAGCAATGGCAACACGTTGTTGTTGACCACCTGATAACTGGAGAACATTCCGCTTGATCTGACTTTCATCCAAACCAAGCTCAAGAAGTGTATCCTTGCTTGCCTTTTTGTTGACCAAGCGGATATTTTCCAGTGGAGAAAGATAATCTATCAAGTTATAATTTTGAAAGACCAGGGAAATATGGTGCATGCGATGGTAAGAATACCCCTTGTTACGAATGTCCTCTCCTTGGAAAAGGATAGAACCTTCAACAGGACTATCTAGACCAGCAAGTAGGGACAAGAGAGTGGATTTTCCTGCTCCTGACTCACCAATAATACTGTAAAATTTCCCGGGTTCAAAATTATAATTGATCTGATATAGGACTGCTTCAGCAGTGTTCTTATAACGGTAGGTAAGGTCTTGTAATTGTAATAAAGTCATGATTTCTCCTTCTTATTATTCAATGAAAATCAAAGAGCAAACTAGGAAGCTAGCCGCAGGTTGCTCAAAGCACAGCTTTGAGGTTGCAGATACAGCTGACACGGTTTAAATTTGATTTTCGAAGAGTATTAACTAATAGATGATAAAATTTCCTTAGGCGATTTTCTAAATAAAAATAGGAAACAAAGGGCTACAGACAAGCAACTAAGCAGAACTAGAAAAACATAGGATTCTGCAAAAGATAAGATGCTGGTTGATAAACTGTTTGCTTTGGCTAGCGTGTCTTGTAGGGCTGCCTGATCTCCACTTGCTAGTAGAGTTTGGAGTAGATAGGATGTGATGGCATTTCCTGCAACAAATGCTGGAAGCAAAGCTCCAAGCGACACCAAAACTACCTCTAAACAGAATTGTAGGAAGATCGAGCTCTTGCCTTTCCCAAGTGCAAGTAAAATTCCCACTTCGTAGACCCTTTCTCTCAACCAGAGAGACAAAACAAGAATTAAGGCCCCTGCTCCTGCTATCAACATCCCATAAAGGAAGATGGTTAGGAAGGTTTGGAAGGTTGCAACTGAGTCTTTGATTTGTTCAAAAGCCTTGTTTTCCTTTTCGACTTGATAGCCTTGATTTTCCAAAGCCAAGTTTTCCACCTGCTTCATGAGTCCGTCCATTTCCTTAGGATTTTCTACATAGAAGCGCGCTGCACTGACTTGAGCTTCACTATTTCCCAGAAGGGTCTGGCTACTTTCATAGTCTGTAAAGACCTGATTTTCACTGAAGTCAGAAGACAAACCTGTAAATTTCTCTTGTTTCTTACCAGCAAAAATGCCGACAATCTCAAACTCTACTATTTGCCCTTTACCAGATTCGGACTGACCAGCATCCAAGCCAATCTTGTCATGAAGAGAAAGACCGTTCTTCTTGGCCAACTCTTCGTGGATAAGGATTTTCTTGGAATCTCCTTTTTGGAGGTGTCGACCTTCTTTTAGGTTGAAAGCCGAGCTAGTAAAGGTCACATCTTTGGATGAATCCTCAAGAGCCGTTAAGCTAACCAAGTTCTTGTCCGCAGCTGACAAGTCATCACGTTCTACGCTCTGCTCACCAGTCACTACTTCCTTGTCTTTCAGTTTTGCGACCGTCTCAAGTTCAGGAGAGACATTTTCCAGCCCCTTAATCTTGCTCACGGATGATAAGTCCGACAACTTAAAAGTCTGTCCATTTTCTATCTTCTTAATAGAAAAAGATGTGTTGAGCGATCTGTAAAGATTGGTTTCCACTGTTTTGTTGGACTTCATCAGAGTCAAACAGGCTGAAATTCCAGCCAATAGGACCAATAAAATCAGAAATAAAATAAAACTTCTCAGTCGTTTTCTGCTGACATAAGCCCAAGCTCTTTGGATTGGATTCATTTGTCACCTCCATATTTGTAAGACTATTATAAAATCCAAATATGAAATGTTTATGAAATCCAAAAAAAGAGCAAAAATTTTTTGCTCTACGTAAATTAGATAAAAAAAAAGAGCTAGCCTAAGCTAACTCTTATCCTATGCGGAGAGAGGGACTTGAACCCTCACGACCTAAAGCGGTCACAGGATCCTTAGTCCTGCGCGTCTGCCAATTCCGCCATCCCCGCGTCGATTACTTTACTAGTATATCAACTTTTAGGATGCTTGTCAACACTTTTTTTCAAATTTTTTCATTTCATCAACCAAATTACTCTGAAATTTCATTTAGATTTTCATCTACTAACTTAGCTCCGAGTGTATTTTTGAAATGACCTAGGGCAAATTGATGATTTTCAGGCCAGATGGAAGCAACAGCTGGTTTAACAATCTCGATGTCATATCCTAGATTATAGGCATCTATAGCTGTATGCAGGACACAGATATCCGTCAAGACTCCGGTTAAAATAACTGTAGAAATTCGACGCTCTCTCAAACGGATATCCAGGTCAGTCCCTGAAAAAGCTGAGTAATGGCGTTTATCCATCCAAAAGACACGACTGTCTGAACCATGCTCTTGATAAAATGTCCCCAAATCTCCGTATAAATTCCGTCCACTAGTCCCAATCAAATTGTGAGGAGGAAACAGCTTGCTTTCTGGATGAAAACAATCGTTTTCTTCATGAGCATCAATGGTAAAGAAGATGTAGTCTCCTCGTTCAAAAGCTAATCGAGTCACTTTGCTAATGGCTTCTGAAATTGCCTGAGCTGGAGCACCTGCTGTCAGCTTCCCACTATCAGCAACAAAATCTTCTGTATAATCAATCGAAATCAAAGCCTTAGTCATTAGTAATCTCTTTTCTTCACTTCTTCAAAAATATCTGAAATCAAGACCTTAAGGTAGGTTCCCTTCATTCCAAGTGAGCGACTTTCAATAATCCCTGCAGACTCAAGTTTACGAAGGGCATTGACAATCACAGAGCGAGTAATTCCGATACGATCTGCAATCACTGACGCAGTCAACTGCCCTTCATTTCCATTTAATTCCCCTAAAATTGCTGAAACAGCACGGAGTTCGGAGTAAGAAAGGGTATTAACCGCCATGGTAACAGCAGTACGGCGGCGGATATTTTTCTCATCTTCTTCACGCTGGAAATTAAGGAGTTGAATCCCAACAACGGTACTCGCAATCTCAACAAGAATCAAGTCCTCGTCTTCGAATTTTTTATCATTGCGCCAAATAATCAAAGAACCAAGTCGAATCCCTGATACATGAATCGGTGCTATAGTCGTCAAACCATCTGGAAAGTCGGCACGACTTTCCACAGGAAAAATACTTAAATCATGATCAACTGTCAGATTGGCTTCTGTATCGTAAATCATGTTCGCACCTTGAATGTAGTCATCCGGGAAAATTTTAGTTTGGAAGAATTGCTCTACACGATCTGTATTGGTTTTGTAACGCATAAAATAGCCAAGGAGACGTCCCTTGCTATTAACGATACAGGCGTTACAGTCAATAATATCTGCCAATTGACGGGTAATCGCATTGTATGGAAGTTCTTCCTGCAACTGCTCCTCTGAGCGCTTCAGGATAGAAGTAATTTTTCTAGTTTTTTCTAATAAATGTGCCATTTTTCACCTCGAATTTAATCGCTATCATTATAACATAAACAGCTTGAATTTTCAATTATTATCTGAAAATTGCTTATTTAATTGCAATTTGAAAAAACAAGAATATTTTTAATTAAATTGCTTCTTTTCTATTGACAAGCTCCCTATTTTTGTGTATTATAATATTACAAGAAGATAATATATCTATTTTATTTATCTTTCTTTTCCATTCGGTCTCCTTATATAAAAAAGCGATTCATTTTGAACCGCTTTTTCTTATTTATCGCCCTTGTTACGAATAACAAAGCCTGTTTGCTTTTCACTTGAAGTATTGCGTGGTTTTTTATTATCCTTACGGTAACGTTTTTCCTTATCAAAACGATCGTTGCCACGACTTCCTTTTTTGAAATCATCACGGCGACCACCACGACGGTTGTCTCCACGGCGATTATCACGACGGTCATCTCCACGACGACCTCCCTTAGCTTTACCACCGAAGCCATTAGCTGATGGTTTAAACGGTAGTGGTTTTTCACGCGCAATCTCTACCTCAGGAAGGCTATCTGGATCCTGAACAGTCAGACTCAAGATATACATTGCCAATTCTTCTGGAGTAAATTCGGCAGCTAGCTTACGAGCATCCTTACCAAATTTCTCAAAGTTGGCACGGATAGTCTCATCTGCAAAATCACGTTCGATTTTCTTGAGAGCTACGTGTTTTTTTGCTTGGAAGGCTTCTTCTGCACTTGCAGGTTTGAGACCTTTCATGCGTTTCTTAGTCAAGTTCTCAATGATTTGGAGGTAGCCCATTTCATTTGGTGATACGAAAGTAATAGACTGACCTGACTTACCAGCACGACCTGTACGACCGATACGGTGAACATAACTTTCAGGATCTTGTGGAATATCGTAGTTATAGACATGGGTCACACCTGAAATATCCAAGCCACGCGCTGCAACGTCTGTCGCAACCAAAACATCAAGATTGCCATTTTTAAAGTCACGAAGGACACGAAGACGTTTGTTTTGGTCTAGGTCTCCATGAATTCCTTCTGCACGGAAGCCACGGATTTTCAAACCACGAGTCAATTCATCTACACGACGTTTTGTACGACCAAATACGATAGCAAGCTCAGGCTGTTCCACATCCATAAGACGAGTCATGGTATCAAATTTTTCTTGTTCTTTGACTCGGATATAGTATTGGTCAACCAATTCTGTTGTCAATTCCTTAGCCGCAATCTTGACATGCTCAGGCTCTTTCATAAACTGAACACCGATACGTTTGATGGCATCTGGCATAGTTGCTGAGAAAAGCAAAGTTTGACGGTTTTCAGGGACACGGGAGATGATAGCTTCAATGTCTTCAAGGAAGCCCATGTTGAGCATTTCATCCGCTTCGTCAAGGATAAGAGTTTCAATATCTTGTAATTTCAAGGCCTTGCGTTTAATCAAGTCCAAGAGGCGACCTGGAGTTCCCACCACGATATGGGCACCAGATTTAAGAGCCTTAATTTGTTTTTCAATGCTTGAACCGCCATATACTGAGCGGACTTTGACTCCCTTACTACGGCCAAAGCGGAAGAGTTCTTCTTGACTTTGGACGGCTAGTTCACGAGTTGGAGCGATGACCAAGGCTTGGATGGTCGCTTCTTCTGTACGGATTTTTTCAAGGGTAGGCAAGCCAAAGGCTGCAGTTTTTCCTGTACCAGTCTGAGCTTGACCGATAACGTCCTTGCCTTCAAGAGCCAAGGGAATGGTTTGTTCTTGGATCGGACTGGCTTCTACAAAACCAGCTTTTTCAATCTCTGCTAGCAAATCAGCAGACAAGTTTAATTCATTAAATTTCACGTTATTCTTCTTTCTAAAGGTGGTGCGAAGCCACCCTATAGGGCTTAGTTTATACTTTTCTTTTTATGACGTATTTTCATATACTGGATACAAAATCGTGTTGCTTCTTTTCCACAAAAGAAAAGTACTGTTTTCTTTGCAACCTATCTAGTATAACACAAGAGAGAAGCAAAAGATAGCCCAATCCATCGATAATATCATGTAAACGATTTTTCTGAGAAAGTAAGGCTATAATTTCAACTATTTCATAAACTTTTTTAAAGCGTAGCAGAATTGTGCAAAAGTTTTTTTCTTATGCTAGAATGAAATTCGAATAGGAGGAACTCTAAATGTTAACTTATGATTTAATCGTTATCGGATTTGGTAAAGCTGGTAAAACACTAGCAGGTAAATTGGCTTCAGCTGGCAAAAAAGTTGCCCTCGTTGAACGTAGCAAAGCTATGTACGGTGGAACTTGTATCAACATCGGATGTATCCCAACTAAAACTTTGCTAGTTGCTGCTGAGAAAGACTTGTCTTTTGAAGAAGTCATTGCTACCAAAAACACTATCACTGGTCGCCTCAACGGTAAAAACTATGCGACTGTTGCTGGTACAGGTGTCGATATCTTTGATGCGGAAGCTCACTTCCTTTCAAATAAAGTCATCGAAATCCAAGCTGGTGATGAAAAGAAAGAACTGACTGCGGAAACAATCGTCATCAACACTGGTGCTGTTTCAAACGTCTTGCCAATCCCTGGACTCGCTACAAGCAAAAACGTCTTTGACTCAACAGGTATCCAAAACTTGGACAAATTGCCTGAAAAACTTGGAGTCCTTGGTGGTGGAAATATCGGTCTTGAATTTGCTGGCCTTTACAACAAACTTGGAAGCAAGGTCACAGTCCTAGATGCCTTGGATACTTTCCTTCCTCGTGCAGAACCTTCCATCGCAGCTCTTGCTAAACAATACATGGAAGAAGACGGTATTGAATTGCTTCAAAACATCCGTACTACTGAAATCAAAAACGACGGTGACCAAGTGCTCGTCGTGACTGAAAACGAAACTTACCGTTTCGATGCCCTTCTTTACGCAACTGGACGCAAACCAAATGTAGAACCACTTCAACTTGAAAATACAGATATTGAACTAACTGAACGTGGCGCTATTAAAGTAGACAAACATTGTCAAACAAACGTTCCTGGTGTCTTTGCAGTTGGAGATGTCAACGGTGGCCTTCAATTTACTTACATTTCACTTGATGACTTCCGTGTTGTTTACAGCTACCTTGCTGGAGATGGTAGCTACACACTTGAAGACCGTCTCAATGTACCAAACACTATGTTCATCACACCTGCACTTTCACAAGTTGGTTTGACTGAAAGCCAAGCAGCTGATTTGAAACTTCCATACGCAGTGAAGGAAATCCCTGTTGCAGCAATGCCTCGTGGTCACGTAAATGGAGACCTTCGCGGAGCCTTCAAAGCTGTTGTTAATACTGAAACAAAAGAAATTCTTGGAGCAAGCATCTTCTCAGAAGGTTCTCAAGAAATCATCAACATCATCACTGTTGCTATGGACAACAAGATTCCTTACACTTACTTCACAAAACAAATCTTCACTCACCCAACCTTGGCTGAGAACTTGAATGACTTGTTTGCGATTTAAGTTGAGATTTAATCGTATCGAACAGCCCTCTGAGGGCTGTTTTCATTTCTGCGAAATCTCATACTCTTCGAAAATCTCTTCAAACCACGTCAGCTTCACCTTGCCGTACTCAAGTACAGCCTGCGGCTAGCTTCCTAGTTTGCTCTTTGATTTTCATTGAGTATCAAATCTGTCTTTTCCCTCTTTTATGATATAATAGAAACATGAACTTAAAAACTACTTTGGGCCTTCTTGCCGGGCGTTCTTCCCACTTCGTTTTAAGCCGTCTTGGCCGTGGAAGTACGCTCCCAGGAAAAGTCGCCCTTCAATTTGATAAAGATATTTTACAAAACCTAGCTAAGAACTACGAGATTGTCGTGGTCACTGGAACCAACGGAAAAACCTTGACAACTGCCCTCACTGTCGGCATTTTAAAAGAGGTTTATGGTCAAGTTCTGACCAACCCAAGCGGTGCCAACATGATTACAGGAATTGCGACAACCTTCTTAACAGCCAAATCTTCTAAAACTGGGAAAAATATTGCCGTCCTAGAAATCGACGAAGCCAGTCTATCTCGTATCTGTGACTATATCCAGCCAAGCTTATTTGTTATCACGAATATCTTCCGTGACCAGATGGACCGCTATGGTGAGATTTACACAACTTACAAGATGATTTTGGATGCCATTCGTAAGGTGCCTACGGCTACTGTTCTCCTTAATGGAGACAGTCCACTTTTCTACAAGCCAGCTATTCCAAATCCTGTACAGTATTTTGGTTTTGACTTAGAAAAAGGACCCGCTCGAGAAGCTCACTACAATACAGAAGGAATTCTCTGTCCTGACTGCCAAGGCATCCTCAAATATGAGCACAATACCTATGCCAACTTGGGTGCCTATATCTGTGAAGGTTGTGGATGTAAACGTCCTGATCTCGACTATCGCTTGACAGAACTAGTTGAGTTGACCAACAATCGCTCTCGCTTTGTCATTGACGGACAAGAATACGGTATTCAAATCGGTGGTCTCTACAATATCTACAACGCCCTAGCTGCAGTTGCTATCGCCCGTTTCCTTGGTGCAAATCCACAACTCATCAAGCAGGGATTTGACAAGAGCCGTGCAGTCTTTGGACGCCAAGAAACCTTCCATATCGGTGACAAGGAATGCACCCTCGTCTTGATTAAAAATCCAGTCGGTGCGACCCAAGCTATCGAGATGATTAAACTAGCTCCTTATCCATTTAGCCTATCTGTCCTCCTAAATGCCAACTATGCAGATGGAATTGACACCAGCTGGATCTGGGATGCTGATTTTGAACAAATCACTGACATGGACATTCCCGAAATCAACGCTGGCGGTGTTCGCCATTCTGAAATCGCACGTCGTCTACGAGTGACGGGCTATCCTGCTGATAAAATCACTGAAACAAGTAGTCTGGAACAAGTTCTTAAGACCATTGAGAACCAAGACTGCAAGCATGCTTATATTCTGGCTACCTATACTGCTATGCTTGAATTCCGCGAACTGCTGGCTAGTCGTCAGATTGTTAGAAAGGAGATGAACTAATGGTTTATACTTCACTTTCCTCAAAAGCTGGCAATTACCCCTATCAGCTCAACATTGCCCACCTCTACGGTAACCTCATGAATACCTATGGGGACAATGGAAACATCCTCATGCTCAAGTATGTGGCTGAAAAACTGGGAGCCCATGTGACAATTGATATCGTTTCACTTCATGATGATTTTGATGAAAACCACTACGACATCGTCTTTTTTGGTGGTGGTCAAGACTTTGAACAGAGTATCATTGCAGATGACCTCCCTGCTAAAAAAGAGAGTATTGACAACTACATCCAAAACGACGGTGTGGTTCTGGCTATCTGCGGTGGTTTCCAACTATTGGGTCAATATTATGTTGAAGCTTCAGGGAGACGTATCGAAGGGCTAGGTGTCATGGGCCACTACACCCTTAACCAGACCAACAACCGCTTCATCGGGGACATCAAGATTCACAATGAAGATTTCGATGAAACCTACTATGGATTTGAGAATCATCAGGGCCGTACCTTCCTCTCTGATGACCAAAAACCACTGGGACAGGTTGTCTATGGAAATGGAAATAACGAAGAAAAGGTCGGCGAAGGGGTTCATTATAAGAATGTCTTTGGTTCCTACTTCCACGGGCCTATCCTCTCTCGTAATGCCAATCTAGCTTATCGCCTAGTCACTACTGCCCTCAAGAAGAAATACGGACAGGACATCCAACTCCCTGCCTATGAGGACATTCTCAGCCAAGAAATCGCTGAAGAATACAGCGACGTCAAAAGCAAGGCTGACTTTTCTTAAACAAAGGAAAATTATATCAAAGAACTCCGTTATCTTGTCGGAGTTCTTTTTGTCTTTTCTTTTACCCTTCTCCCTTGCATTTTCTCTCTTTTTTTGCCAAAATAGAGGGGTAGAAAGAAGGTAGCATATGTCTAAATTACAACAAATCGTAACATATCTTGAATCAGAAAAACTAGACGTCGCTGTCGTATCTGACCCCGTCACAATCAATTACCTCACTGGCTTTTACAGTGATCCCCATGAACGTCAAATGTTCCTTTTTGTCCTAGCGGATCAGGAACCCCTCCTCTTTGTCCCAGCCCTTGAGGTTGAGCGTGCAAGTAGCACTGTTTCCTTCCCAGTTGTGGGCTATGTGGATTCTGAAAATCCATGGCAAAAAATGAAACATGCTCTTCCACAACTTGACTTCAAACGTGTCGCTGTTGAGTTTGACAATCTCATCTTGACCAAATATCATGGCTTGAAAATAGTCTTTGAAACTGCTGAGTTTGAAAACCTCACTCCTCGTATCCAACGCATGCGCCTCATCAAATCAGCTGACGAAGTGCAAAAAATGATGGTTGCAGGTCTCTATGCGGACAAGGCTGTTAAGGTTGGTTTTGATAATATTTCTCTTGATAAGACAGAGACAGATATCATCGCTCAAATTGACTTTGCTATGAAGCGTGAAGGTTATGAAATGAGTTTTGATACCATGGTCTTGACTGGTGATAATGCTGCAAATCCACACGGTATTCCAGCAGCAAACAAAGTTGAAAATAACGCCCTTCTCCTCTTTGACCTGGGTGTTCTAGTCAACGGCTATGCTTCAGATATGACCCGTACAGTCGCTGTCGGTAAACCTGACCAATTCAAGAAAGACATTTACAACTTGACTCTGGAAGCCCAACAAGCTGCTCTTGACTTTATCAAACCAGGTGTGACTGCCCATGAAGTGGACCGCGCTGCCCGTGAGGTCATCGAAAAATCTGGTTACGGTGAGTACTTCAACCACCGTCTTGGTCATGGTATCGGTATGGATGTCCACGAATTCCCATCTATCATGGAAGGAAACGACATGGTCATCGAAGAAGGCATGTGCTTCTCTGTTGAACCAGGTATCTATATCCCTGGTAAAGTCGGTGTTCGTATTGAAGACTGTGGTGTTGTTACCAAAGATGGCTTTGACCTCTTTACAAACACTAGCAAAGACTTGCTTTATTTTGATTAATATTCATCTAATACTCAATGAAAATCAAAGAGCAAACTAGGAAACTAGCCGCAGGCTGCTCAAAACACTGTTTTGAGGTTGTAGATGGAACTGATGTAGTCAGTATCCTACACATACGGAAAGGCGACGTTGACGCGGTTTGAAGAGATTTTCGAAGAGTATAAAATCTTCCCACAATAAAACGCATAGTATCAAGTTTTTTCAGCACCTGATATTATGCGTTTTTCTGATTTTTAAAACTTTTCTCCAGCCTCTTTACTTAATCTTCTTGATACTTTGACTAAGGATAAATCCTACAATCATCCCTACCATATTTTGCATGAAATTTGGTAAGATTTCTGGTAGGGCTGCTGCCCAGCCATTCATCAAAGTAGAACCCAAGGCGTAACCCCCTACCATGGCAATCGTTGCTAAGATAAGGCCTAGCCACTGAGTTTTTCCTTTAAATCCTGCGAAAAATCCCTGCAAGCCATGGTTGACCAAGCTAAAGAACATCCACTGAGGATAACCTGATAAGAGGTCAATCAAGAAACCTGCTAGTCCTCCGACTACAGCCCCTTCGCGACTACCAAAGTAAAAGGCCGTAAAGAAGACACCTGCATCTAAAAGAGTTAGAATTCCTGTCGGTGTTGGGATTTTTAAGAAATAACCTAGAACCACAGAGAGGGCGGTTAATAGGGATACAAGGGCAATTTTAGTTGTTTTGGTTTGCTTCATATTGTCTTACTCCATACTGATCTGCTTGTGCAATCGCACGATAAACGAAAGCCTTAGAGCTTTCTACTGCTGGTAAAAGTTCATCACCTTTGACTAGATGACTGGCAATGCTAGAAGCAAAGGTACAACCTGCGCCAGCATTTTGACCTTGAATGACGGGATTTTCTAGGACTGTAAAGGTTTGTCCATCATAAAAGACATCTACAGCCTTATCCTGACTAAGGCGATTGCCTCCCTTGATAATGACTGCTGGCGCTCCTAAGTCATGCAATTTCTGCGCTGCAGCTTTCATATCTTCCAAGGTTTTGATTTCCTGACCTGCCAATAATTCTGCTTCAGGAAGATTAGGCGTAATCACACTGACATAAGGGAAAAAACGAATCAGTTCTTGACAGAGTTCACTTACAGCTACGTCGTGTGTTTCCTTGCAGACCAAGACAGGGTCCAATACCACAGGAACTCCTGGGCGTTGCTTGATAAAGTCCAAAGTCTTCTCAGCTACGCTGACAGTTGGTAAAAGACCAATCTTAATCCCCCCAAACTCCACATCACGCAAGCTATCTAATTCATGTTGAAAAATGCTATCGTCAGTTGGAAAGACTTCAAAGCCCTTTTCTGTTAAGGCTGTCAAACAAGTCACTGCTACAAAGCCATGCAAGCCGTTCAAGGTATAAGTAGCCAAATCAGCGGACAAACCACCACCACTAAAAATATCATTTCCAGAAAGGGCTAAAATACGATTATTCTTCATAACGAATCTCCTTTAAATACAAACCATTAGGTGCTGCAGTGGGACCTGCAAGTTGCCTGTCCTTTTTCTCCAAAATCAGGTCAATCTGCTCTACTGGCATGCGGTTATTGCCGATTTTGAGCAGTGTCCCCACCATATTGCGAATCTGCTTATACAAGAAACCATTTCCTGAAAAGGTAAAGGTCAAAAACTGACCTGTCTCATCAACTGCTAAACTAGCTTCTGTGATGGTGCGAACCTTATCCTCTACACTAGTCCCAGAGGCTGTAAAACCGGTAAAATCATGGGTTCCCTCTAACTTTTTGATTGCAATCTGCATGCGTTCCACATCGAGTGGATAGGGAAAGTGAGTGGCATAGTGACGGCGCATAGGATTCTTGGGACGTCCCCTATCCACGATAAACTCATAGGTCTTGCTGTGCTTAGCATAACGGCAATGAAAATCATCCGCCACAAGCTCAATCGAAATCACATCAATATCTTCAGGGGACTGAGTGTCTAGAGCAAAACGGAGCTTCTCCTCATCCATCTGATAAGGTAGGTCAAAATGAATAACCTGTCCCAGGGCATGAACCCCACTATCTGTCCTACCAGCACCGTGAACAGTAATGGCTTGCCCTTTATTTAACTTGGTCAAGGTTTTTTCAATTTCTTCCTGAACACTACGCGCATGAGACTGGCGCTGAAAACCAGCAAAGGCGTAACCATCATAGGAAATAGTTGCTTTATATCTTGTCATAACTTCTATTTTATCAAGAAAATAATCTGTAAACAAGGGTCTAAAATAAATATTGTATGGGTACAAAAATCCCGAAAGAAAAACTTAGGAAACCAATCCTAAGCTCTCTTTTGAAGTAGGTACATGACAAAGATAGAGGTTACAATCAACCATGAGCCTAAAATGGCAAAGACCAACATGCCATTGTGAGTTAGTAACCCAATTGCACCTAGAACAAATGGGGTCGTAAAGGCTCCGAAACTACAGCCTAATACAGCAAATGAAGTCGCTTGATTGAGGAGTTTAGCTGGAATTCGTTCAGAGACCAGTTGAAAGACCGTCGTCAAGGCGACACTATAGGCAAAACCAGCCAGAATACTCCCTGCCACTACCACCCACAAGGATGGAGACAAGGCAATCACAATTTGCCCTAAGCCAAAGGTAATACCTGACCAGAGGAGCAATTTCTCTTTAAAGATAGAAATCAAGAAAGAAAAACTCACACCAGCCACAATCCCGATTAACTGCATGACACTAAGAACAAAACTAGATAACTGGGCATCTCCAAGTCCTCTTTCCACCATCAAACTTGGAATACGGATGGTAATAGCTGTATTGGTACAAACTACAACTGCCGCTTCGATAGCTAGGATAAAAATCAAGCCTTTCATTTCCTGAGTTAAGCGACTTGCTTCCTTCGTTTTTTTCTTGACTTCTTTCTTTTCTTTTCCATAAGGGACAAAGAGCAAATAAAGGGTCAAAACCAAAAATCCAGCACTATAGGCTAGGAAGGTAGCTGTCCAACCAAAGGCCAACAATTGGCCGACTGCCAAGGTAATGAGAGAAGCCCCAACGACCTCTGCAGAACCGCGTAGCCCTAACATCTGAATTCTCGTTTTTCCTTGATAGCGTTCACTGATAATAGAAATGGCCTTGGCATTGATCATCCCAACACCTAAACCAAAAAGAATCCGTGTTCCAAAGACAAAAGGATAAGCTTGGTACCAAAAGGGAGCCGTTCCACTCAGTGATAAAATCAGCAATCCCAAACTGATCTGTAAGCGCTCAGGAAATATTTTTTCTAAGAAACCATTTAGTAGTAACATAATCATGATTCCAAAGGATGGCAAGCTCGCCAAGAGCTCAATTTGTTCCTTAGGATATCCTTGATAATAGTCAAACATGGCTGGTAGGGCACTCGAGATGGAAAAGGATGTAATCAAAACGAGGGAGAGAGCCAAAATACTGGCCCGTTCTAAAAATTGTTTCATGAAATCTCTTTCTATATTTCTCTTAATCTTCTACTTTTTTGATAGTTATCAAACAAGTAAGAAAAGAAGAAGCCTCTTTGGTGTATAGACTCCTTCTTAAACTCGAAAATGAATTCCTTGTGTCTTAGGATGACTTTCTCTTGATTTGCTTAATAAAGTAGAAGATAAATCCTGCCACCATATAGGCAACAAAGATAATCAGACACCACTTGAACACGGCATCCCACCCCTTGTTCACATTCAAAAAGAAGTAAGGGAAGGGACTGACCTTAGAATTAGGAATGTCTAGTTTCAGTACCAAGCCATTAAAAAGAGCAAAAATCATATAAAGCAAGGGTAAAATCGTCCACACAACTGGATCCCAGATTTTGTATTGACCCTGTTTGTCAAAAAAGAGGGTATCTGCTAAAAACCAGAGGGGAACGATATAGTGGCAAAGGAAATTTTCTAGAGTATAGAAATTAGTCGCAATAGGCGCTAAGAGGAAATGGTAAATCACACAGGTAATCATGATACTCATGGTGACCCCACCTTTTAAGCGCAAGAGGCTTGGCTTTTGCCAGTTTTCACCTAAACGGCTCATAACCTTTAGGAGATAGAGCGTAAAAATCGCTACTAAAAGGTTGGACAGAACCGTATAATAGAGCAGCATCCCAAATCCGCCATGCTTGGCGATTTCAAGATAAACTCCCGTAAAAGCCGCTAGAAACAAGAAGATACGGCTATAAAATACAAGTTTATAGTGCTTTGACATGCTTAAATTTTCTTCACAAACTCTGATTTAAGTTTCATGGCACCAAAGCCATCAATTTTACAGTCGATATTGTGGTCGCCTTCTACGATGCGGATATTCTTCACGCGCGTCCCTTGTTTCAAATCTTTTGGCGCACCTTTTACTTTCAAATCCTTGATGAGGGTTACTGTATCACCATCAGCCAATTTATTTCCATTGGCATCGATAGCAACAAGGCCCTCTTCTACATCTGCAACTTCAGCAGGATTCCACTCATAAGCACACTCTGGGCAAACTAGTAGGGCACCGTCTTCGTAGACATACTCTGAGTTACATTTTGGGCAATTTGGTAGGTTGTTCATGGTTTCTCCTTATCATCATTCACTATTCTTTGAAAATCAAAATTTCTCGAACAGCAACTATTATACCTTAAAATCAGCATTTTGACAAATTTAGAAAAAACCGATATCAATCTATCGGCTTTTCTACATCTACATTCTTTTTTCAGCTTCTGCTTTGATTTTTTCAACTACTTCTTGAATGTTCAAACCAGTTGTATCAAGGTAGACAGCGTCCTCTGCTTGTTTGAGAGGCGAAGTCTCACGATGACTATCCTTGTAGTCACGCGCAGCAATTTCCTCTTTTAGAGTTTCAAGATCTGTTTCAATTCCCTTGGCAATATTTTCCTTGTAACGGCGCTCTGCTCTCTCATCGACTGAAGCTACTAGGAAAACTTTTAATTCTGCTTGTGGCAATACAACAGTCCCAATATCGCGACCATCCATGACAATACCGCCTTGCTGGGCAATCTCTTGTTGGAGAGAAACTAGTTTCTCACGCACTTCAGGAATTGCTGCGATGGCAGAAACATGATTGGTCACTTCATTTTCACGGATAGGATGGGTAATATCCACATCTCCTACAAAGACAAGCTGTTCTCCAGTTTCTGAACGCCCAAAACTGATTGGATGCTGGTCCAATAAGTCTAAGAGTTCTTCAACTTGTTCAACTCCTAATTGGTTCTTGAGAGCCATGTAGGTCGCCGCACGATACATAGCACCTGTATCTAGGTAGGTGTATCCAAAATCCTTAGCAATAATCTTTGCGACCGTACTCTTACCACTTGAAGCAGGGCCGTCAATAGCAATTTGAATTGTTTTCATATCAACTCCTATTTGATTTTGACAACATCACCTGGATTAGCAAACCAAGATCCTGTAGCCATATGCCCAGGATTCAAAGCCTCTAACTGCGCAATCGAGATTCCTGCACGAGCGGCAATGGCTGCTTCTCCTTCTCCAGCCATAACTTTTGTAGTTCCTTCTGGATCATTTGGATGTTCTGAGCTACTAGATGACTCTTCTACCTTCTCCTCTGAACTAGAAGATGCCTGCTCTGAACTACTACTAGAAGTAGAAGAAACTTGCTCTACTTTTGTATCTGAATCGTAAAAATCTTTCAAGGCTGCTGTGCGATTACTCCCACCCGATGAAAGATAGATCAGAACAATAATCATCACGACTACAATCACAAAGAAAATACTTGCTAAAATAGTCAAGATACGATTAGCCAGCACTCCTCCACCTTGTTCTCTCTTACGACGTTCTGATCTTGTTTCTTCTTGATTCTCATAAATATCTTCTTGCCACGGTTCTTTTGCCATACCTTACTCCTTGTTTTTTTTTACTTTTCTTATTACAATATAAATATGAAAATCACACTTATACCTGAACGCTGCATTGCCTGTGGTCTTTGCCAAACTTATTCTGAATTATTTGATTACCACGATAATGGAATCGTGCGTTTTTACGATGACCCTGACCAACTAGAAAAAGAAATCTCTCCTAGTCAGGACGTCGTAGAAGCTGTTAGAAACTGTCCGACACGTGCCTTGATTAAAGATTAACTCTAACATCGACAGGAACGTTCCACTCCTTCTAGTTTAGCATATTTCCATGCAAAATTATAGTCTTTTCTCTTTATTTTTTTCTGTAAAATCAGGAAGGTCACTTTTTTCTTTGACGAGATAAAGTGGTCTTTTTTTAGTCTCTAGATAAATCTTACTGATATACTTGCCGAGAATCCCAATGGTCAAGAGTTGAATGCCTCCAAGGAAGAGAATAACAGCCATCAGAGAGGTCCAACCTGATGTCGGATTGCCCAAAATGAGGGTCCGTACCACAACAAAAAAGGTCATAAGCAGAGAAATAAAACAAGATAGGAGACCTGCCACAAAGGCTATAATCAAGGGAAAATCTGAAAAGTTAACAATCCCTTCAATGGAGTAGAAAAAGAGTTGCCTAAAACTCCAACTGGTCTTGCCAGCCTGCCTTTCGACATTTGGATAGTCCAGATAGTGAGTTTTAAAGCCGACCCAGGCAAAGAGCCCCTTTGAAAAACGATTGGACTCAGTCAAGCTTAAAATGGAATCTACTACAGATCTTCTCATCATGCGAAAATCACGGACACCTGACGGTAGGGCTACTGGACTAATTTTTTTCATGAAGCCGTAAAATAGATCAGCACAAAAACTGCGAAAGAAGGGTTCTCCCTCCCGACTAGTTCTCCGTGTTCCTACACAGTCTAAATCTGCATTCTGGTCTAGTAAGGTTTTCATCTCAAGCAACATACCAGGAGGATCCTGGAGGTCTGCATCCATCACCACCACCAAATCCCCTGTCGCATATTGCAAGCCTGCATAGAGGGCTGCTTCTTTGCCAAAATTTCGCGAGAAAGAAATATAATGAACTGCCGGATTTTGCTCCCGATAGGTCTTTAAGAGTTCCAAAGTCCCATCACTTGATCCATCATCGACAAAGACATACTCGATTTCTGTTTCCAAATCTGGAAGTAAAGCTTCCAAAGCCTGATAAAAAAGAGGAAGTACTTCCTCTTCGTTTAAACAGGGGACAATGATTGATATCACCATCTTAGTCTTCAAATCCATTTGGATGCTTGCTTTGCCAACGCCATGCGTCTTCACACATTTGGGTGATGCCTAATTCTGCTTCCCAGCCGAGTTCTGCTTTGGCTTTTGCAGGATCTGAATAGCAGGCTGCGATATCACCTGGGCGACGGTCTACGATGCGGTAAGGAATTGGGCGTCCCACTGCTTTTTCCATATTTTGGATAATTTCAAGAACTGAGTAGCCTTTACCTGTTCCAAGGTTATAAACGTTTAGGCCTGAACCTTTTTGGATTTTTTTCAGAGCTGCGACGTGACCTTTAGCCAAATCGACAACGTGGATATAGTCACGAACACCAGTTCCGTCTTCCGTATCGTAATCGTCTCCAAACACTTGCACTTGCTCTAATTTTCCAACGGCTACTTGAGTCACATATGGCAAGAGATTGTTTGGAATACCATTTGGATTTTCTCCCAAATCTCCACTCTCATGGGCTCCGATTGGGTTGAAGTAACGAAGCAAGACCACATTCCATTCTGAGTCTGCTTTGTAAATATCGGTCAAAATTTCCTCAAGCATAAGCTTAGTGCGGCCGTATGGATTGGTCACTGAAAGTGGGAAATCTTCCAAGATTGGCACTGTATGAGGATCTCCGTAAACTGTCGCAGAAGAACTGAAAATGATGTTTTTACAGTTGTTTTCTTCCATGGCTTTCAAAAGACTAACAGTTCCAGCGATATTGTTGTCATAGTAGGCAAGAGGGATACGTGTTGATTCGCCAACAGCCTTCAAGCCAGCAAAGTGAATGACCCCTGTTGGTTCTTCTTGTTTGAAAATGTCACGAAGAGTATCTGTATCACGGATATCTGCCTCATAGAAAGGCACTTCAACTCCTGTAATTCTCTCAACAACTTCTAAACTTTTTCTGTTACTATTAACAAGGTTATCCACCACAACAACCTGATGACCTGCTTGGATTAACTCAATAACTGTGTGGGTTCCGATAAAACCTGCTCCACCCGTTACTAAAATCTTTTCTTGCATCTTCTTTCCTCGATTCTCGGATTATTTTTTCTTATTTTACCATTTTTGATAGGGAATGTCATTTGCCATCCTAGAGGGGAGGCTAAAATTTCAGTAAAATTCTTATTCGCTTTTTACTCGTTTGACATAGTTTTCAATTGGGTAGTTTAGAGGGTCCAAGGTCAACTCCTTGTCTTGGATCAGTTGAGCTAGATGGTAACCAATGATAGGACCAGTTGTGAGGCCTGATGAACCTAGTCCACTAGCAGCATAGACACCTGCTAATTCTGGCACCTGCCCAAAGAAAGGTGAGAAATCACTGGTATAGGCACGGATTCCCACACGCTCAGCTCTTGAAGTCGCTCTAGCTAAAACTGGATAGTGAGGCAAGGCTGCCTCCTCCATTTGTTTAAGCAAGGTTTCATCTACCGTAAAATCAAATCCCATGTCATTTTCATGAGTAGCTCCTAGGGATAATTTCCCACCTGCAAAAGGAATCAAATCCCACTCCCCTTCTGGCATAACAACAGGGTAAGCTTCCATGTCTTGGGCAAGTTGATAATCTCGGAGTTGCCCCTTTTGGGGACGAACATCTACTTCATAACCTAAAGGCTCTAACAGGTGTCCCAACCAAGCTCCCATCGCCAAAATAACCTGATCAAACACCTCTTCGTCAATCTGGTAACCTGATGCTAAAGGTGTCAGAGTCACTTTTTCTTTGACCAGCGTGACGTGACTGGCTTCCAGTAAACGAGTCACTAAGAGTTGACCATCTACTCTCGCTACACCAGAAGCATAGAGCAAGTGATCAAATCCCTGCAAGCCAGGGAATAATTCATTTGCTGATGCTGGGTCCAGAATGGCTAATTGCCCTATCAAAGGAGATTCTTCTCTACGCTGGAGGGCTAGTTGATAGAGTTCTTCCAACTTAGTTTCATCCTTTTTCAGGAGAAAGACTCCCGAACGCTGGTAAAAGTCGATTTCTTGTCCTGACTTTTCTAAATCAGCCAACAAATCCACATAAAAATCAGCCCCCAAGCGCGCCATTTTGTACCAGGCCTTATTGCGGCGTTTGGAAAACCAAGGACTGATAATTCCCGCTGCTGCCTTGGTGGCTTGCCCCTGTCCATGGTCAAAAACGGTCACCTCTAGGTCACTTTCTTTCGAGAGGTAGTAGGCAGCTGTTGCACCTACAATCCCTGCTCCAATAATGGCAACTTTTTTCATTGTCTTCACCTTCTAACTAGATATGGTGGAAAGGATTGGTCGATGCTTGACTAGGTAAGATATCAATAGTCCAGCCTTTTTCCTCTTTCCATTGATTAAGAAGCTCTGCAATTTTTTCTACAAAAAGCACTTCGATATAGTGACCTGGGTCCAAGGCTAGCAAGCCATCAGACAACATATCCTGGGCAGTGTGGTAGTAAATATCACCAGTGATATAGACATCCGCTCCTTTAGCTAAAGCATCCTTATAGAAAGACTGCCCGCTACCACCACAGATGGCCACTCTTGAAATAGGCTTCTGCAAATCGCTCTCTTGATAATGCACCATTCGAAGACTATCTAGGCCGAATACTTGCTTGACATGTTGAGCCAATTCTCCAAATGTCTGAGTCGGAACATTCCCAATACGACCAATTCCACGTTCTGGACCTGTCTCCTGTAGGTAAGTCGTCTCCTCGATTCCTAGCATCTGGCAGAACCGGTCATTGAGACCATTTTCAACGATGTCAATATTGGTATGGCTGACATAAACTGCAATGTCATTCTTGATGAGATCAATGTAAATCTGATTTTGTGGACGGCTAGCTACCAAATCCTTGATGGGACGGAAAATCGGCGCGTGCTTGACAATAATCAAATCCACACCCTTTTCAATGGCTTCAGCCACCGTTTCTTCACGAATATCCAGAGCAATCATGACACTTTGGATATCCTTGTCCAAAGTTCCAATTTGCAGGCCACGACTATCTCCCTCCATTGAAAATTCCTGAGGGCAAAAGGCTTCATATGCGTTAATCACTTCACTTGCTTTCATGGAGCACCTCCTTGATGGCTTGAATCTTATCTACTAGAACTTGACGTTCTTCCAAATTTTTTTCAGGGATTTGTCCAAGGGCGAACTCTAGCTTAGCAGCTTCTTTTTGCCATTTTTGGACAAAGACTGGACTGACCTCTTTGGACAAGAAAGGTCCAAAGCGAACATCACTGGCTGACAGATTCATTTGTCCTGCTTCCACCACCAAAATCTCGTAAAACTTGCCAGCTTCTTCTAAGATGCTTTCAGCTACAATCTGAAATCCGTTCTCTTGTAGCCAGATACGCAAGTCGTCTTCACGATTATTGGGCTGGAGAATCAAACGCTCTACATTAGCTAACTTGTCCAAGCCTTCTTCTAAAATCCTAGCAATCAAACGACCACCCATACCAGCAATGGTAATGACAGACACTTGATCAGGCTCTTCAAAAGCTGCCAAGCCATTGGCTAAACGAACCTGGATTTTCTCCTTTAGGCCGTGAGCCTCAACATTTTTGACCGCAGACTGATAGGGGCCTTCCACCACCTCACCTGCAATGGCACTTTTGATTTGGCCTCTTTCGACCAAGTCGATAGGCAGATAAGCATGGTCACTCCCTACATCTAGTAAAATTGCTCCCTGTGGCACAAAGGAAGCCACTAATTCTAATCTCTTTGAAATCATTTTCTCTCACTTTCCAAAACTCTATTACCTCTTATTATACCACATTTCAGCTGGCAATCTTGTACCTAAAAAGACCGCAATCCACAGATTGCAGCCTTTCTTTATTTTCTGGCTTGATAGCGACTAGTCAGGATGAAAATCACGGTAAAGACCAACATCATGACACCATAAACAGGTAATGTTTGTCCTGTTAAGGTTGAAATTTCAAGCAGTTTTTGAATTCTTGGGAAGAGAGCTGTGGCTAGGAAGCCTCCTACTGACCAAACAATCAAGAGGACACGCCATAGGGTAAATGGCATGCAGGCTCTAAATACAGATAAGAAACCAATTGACCCCAAGAGATAATAGAGTAGAGTTGAAATTTCTAACTCAGACCAACCTTGGCTACTTCCAAATATTTTCACAAAAAGAACGCTGAACACTACCATGAGAGCACTTGGTAGAGCACGAAGCATGGATCTTCTGAGGAAGTTTGGCTCGACAGGTTTGATATTTCGCTCAAAAGTCAGAACGAATGGTGGGAACCCTTCTACGAACTGGTCAATCATGGTAATCTGGATCGGAATGAAGGGGAAAATCAATATCCACTCAGACCGACCTAGTAAAGCACTGGCGATACAGATAACTGCGAGCAAGAATGAGTAGATGGTCTTTATCAAGAAAATCGGTGCAATGTGGGCAATATTATTCACCACACGACGACCTTCAAAAAGAATCTCAGGAACATCATTAAAGTCAGAGTTCAAGAGAACCAGATTGGCAATCTGACGCGTCGCCGGATCCCCTTCCGCCATCACGATAGAACAATCCGCCTCACGAAGGGCGAGAATATCATTGACTCCGTCTCCTGTCATAGCTGTTGTATGCCCCGCTTTTTTCAGTGTTTGGATAATGAGTTTCTTTTGATGAGGGGAAACACGTCCGAAAATAGCTGTCTCCTCAGCCATAGTAATCAATTCCTCATCCGTGATTTTCGAGCAATCTACATAACTGTCATAGTCCGCAAAACCAGCCTTCTGGGCAATACTGGACACTGTAACTGGATTGTCACCAGAGATGATCTTGAGACCCACTTCCTGAGAACGGAGATAGTCCAACGTCTCTGCTGCTCCCTCTCGAATCGGATCCAAGATTTCCAGCAGGGCCAGAGCCTGAATATCAGATGGTTTCTGTGGTTTGTGATGGTCTAATTTCTCCTGACTGAGAGCTAAGACCAAGACACGTGACCCTCTCTCCAAGGCCTCCCTGGCTTCTGGGGCTTCAGAGTCCAGCAACATCTCAGGCGCACCTAAGAAAACTGTCCCCAAACCTTCCAATTCCATAGCTCCCCACTTGCGGTCGCTGGAGAAGGGAAGATTAGAGAGCATAGGATAGGCTACTTGGCCTTGGAATCGCTGGCGAATAGCTTGGGCAGTTGGATTTTTATCCTCACTGTGGGCCATGTAGCTGGCCAAAATGCTGGCAATAGTCTCTTCACCATAAGTTGCCGTCAGTGGAAGAACAGCCTCCACCTGCATCTTTCCTTGGGTGATGGTGCCCGTCTTGTCCAAACAGAGCATATCCACGCGCGCCAAGGTCTCAACAGAGTACATCTCCTGCACCAAGACCTTTTTCAAGCCCAACTTAATCACCGCAGTCAAAAGCGAAGTAATGGTCAAAAGGGCAATTCCCTTAGGTAACATCCCCAGAAGGGCTGTCGACGAATTTACAACGGACGACTTAAGAGGCAAGCCTTTTAAAAGCAAGGCTTCCAGCAAGAGAGCCAGACCAAAAGGAATGATAATCTTCCCAGTAAAACCAGCTAGCTTGTCCAGTGATTTCATGATACGAGAGTTGATTGGTTTAACGGTCTTGGCTTCCAGCATGAGTTTGGCAGCATAGTTGTCTGCACCGACATGGTGAACTTGAGCTAAAACTGACCCACTGGCTAGGAAACTTCCTGACAAAAGCAAGGCATCAACTTCCTTTTGCACCAAATCACTTTCCCCTGTTAACATGGCTTCATTGACTTCCGCAAAGCCTTCCAAAACCAAGGCATCACTGGGAATCTGCTCTCCAGCAGACAGACGAATGACATCTCCTAACACCAATTCTTCAGGATTCAGAGCCACTTCTTGGCCATCACGAATGGTTTTGACCTTTTCCTTGGTCATGAGATTGAGCTTGTCCACCATGTGTTTAGCCCGCAGCTCGGTCACAATCCCAGAAAAAGCGTTAAAGCAGATAACAGCAAAGAAGACCAGATTACTCCAAGCCTGCACAAAGGCTAGTGCCAAAGCAATGGCAAAGTTCAAAGCGTTAAAAAGGGTAAAGACATTTCGTTTAACGATTTGCCATGTACTGGTACTGGCTGAAGCGGTAAAATCATTGACCAAGCCCTTAGCCTGTCTTCCCTTGACTTCTCTTTGGGTTAATCCCATAATCTTATTTTTATCCATAAATTATATCATATCATTTTTTCTAAAAGAATTCTAATCTCACCCCAAATATGCACCTAGTCAAGGGAAAAGTTTGCCAGCCCTCCTTTGATAAGGTATAATAATAACAAGAAAATAATTGAAGGAGATCGCATGTTTTATACTTATTTACGTGGATTGGTTGTCTTGCTCCTATGGTCCATCAATGGCAATGCCCACTATCATAATACTGATAAAATTCCTAATCAAGATGAAAATTATATTCTGGTTGCCCCTCACCGTACCTGGTGGGATCCTGTTTACATGGCTTTTGCGACCAAGCCAAAACAATTTATCTTTATGGCCAAAAAAGAACTCTTTACTAACCGTATCTTTGGCTGGTGGATCCGTATGTGTGGTGCCTTTCCTATCGACCGTGAAAATCCTAGCGCTTCTGCCATCAAATATCCTATCAATGTTCTCAAAAAAAGTGATCGCTCTCTCATCATGTTTCCAAGCGGGAGCCGTCACTCAAACGATGTCAAGGGTGGCGTAGCCCTGATTGCCAAAATGGCCAAGGTCCGTATCATGCCGGTTACCTACACAGGTCCCATGACCTTAAAAGGTTTGGTTAGCCGTGAGCGTGTTGATATGAACTTTGGAAATCCAATTGATATCTCAGATATCAAGAAAATGAATGATGAAGGCATTGAAACAGTCGCCAATCGTATCCAAACAGAATTCCAACGTCTGGACCAAGAAACGAAACAATGGCATAATGATAAAAAACCAAACCCACTCTGGTGGCTTATCCGCATCCCTGCCCTCATCCTTGCCATTATCCTCGCTATCCTAACCATCATCTTTAGCTTTATCGCAAGCTTCATCTGGAATCCAGATAAAAAGAGAGAAAACCTTGGCTAAATAAATACAACAATCCCTTGGCAAAAGCCAAGGGATAATTCTTTTACTTGATTTTCCATTTTTGGGCCAACCAACTGGAAAAGGCTAGAAATCGTTCAGCTACTTGTTCATGGTGCCCATAAGGGTCAAAGACAAACTGACCATTCGGATAGCATTTCTGAAGACTGGTATGGATTTGCTCAGCATAGACTGGTGCTTGAGCCAAGCGATTGCTATGATTGACTCCTTCTGTTTGACCGTTCTGTAAATACAGCAAACAGTCTAGATTTTTCACTGTCTCTGCCTTGCAGTAAGTCACAAAATCAGGATACCAAAAGGAACCGCAGATGGAAAAGACACAGGAAACCTTGTCAAAGCCGAAAAGACTGTAGACTGCCGCCAAACCACCGAGTGAGTAGCCTCCATAAGCAAGGCGAGTTTCGTCCAGGCGATAAAGTGACTGCAACTTGTCTAAAAGACCTCCAAACAAATGATCATGATAGACCTTGGCCTGACCTCCAAAATCTGGAGCTCCATCTCTCAGAGCAGCTACCTTCCAGGGAGTGTAGTCATCTAGGCGATTTTTAGAGGTCAAGCCCACTAAAATCACAGATTCGGAAAGGGACGATAGGAAATCCAAGTTTCCATCATTCAATAAAATAGCCGGATAGGTTTGATTGGAGTCGTAGTTAGAAGGAAGGCTGATTTTGACTTGAATTCCTTCCCAATCAAACTCATTATTTATTGATAAAGTCATTGATTTTCTCAAGGGAATCAATCACTGCTGGACCATAGTCCATCAACTCATCGTAAGAGATGGTCATGATTTTTTGATTCTTAATTGCAGGAACGTTTTCCAAAACTTCATTTGCCTTCATCAACTCTACAGCTGTGGCATCCAATTTTTTATTGCGATCGCTGGTTACATAGATAATCAATTCAGGATCCATTGACACGAGGTTTTCCAAGGTCAAGCCTGATGTCCCCGTAGCAACGTTTGTATAACCAAGTTGGTTCAGCAAACTTTCTTGCAAAGCAGACTTGTAGGCACCGAAGGTTTCATCATTATAAGCAACCATAATCAAAGCCTTTTTCTTTTCACCTTGGCTTGCTGGATTTGCTTTCTTAACAGCGTCAATTTTAGTTTGTAATTGAGCTGCGTATTCATTGGCCTTGTCCTGCACATTAAAAATCATTCCAAGATTTTTGACATCTTCTACGATATTCCCCAAATCTTGCTGAATCGTTGAAAGAGATGCTTTTTGCGTATAGACTGGGATTTTGTTTTCATTCCAAGTGCTAACTGTCCCCAAGGATTTTTCAGAAAACATCATGTTTCGACCCATCACAGCGTCTGGCTCATAAGAAAGGACTGTCTCTTGTGAGACTGTTTTTTTATCCCCAATTTGAGGAATCGTCGCAATCGCGTCCTTGTATTTGTCCGTCACAGCATTATCAGGGTTAAGCATGCCAGCAATTTTATCCTTCAACCCCAACTCCAATAAGATTTCAGTGGTTGAAAGATTGTTGGTGATAACTTTTTCAGGTGCCTTGTCAAAGACTTGTTCGACTTCATTTCCTTTAGCATCATAGGTTTTGACCGTTAGTGGATAAGTCGTCTCTGTGCTCGCCTTTTGACTTGTTTCTGCGCTAGATTGTGTGGTAGCTTTTTCTGTAGTAGTATTGCCACAAGCTGCCATGGTTAGGGTAGCTACTGTTACGAGTAAAATGCTTAGTGTTTTTTTCATCTTGTTTTCCTTTTCATTCTTATAAATAGTAAATCATGGCTTGCTGATCTTCGGTCCAAGTCACCTGACTTTGAACTCCGTATACAGTTTGCAATGACTCAGGGGTGATGGTCTCCTTTGGAGTCCCTTGGTAAAGGATTTCTCCCTCTTTCATCAGATAGAGATAATCCGAATAGCGACAAGCAAGTTGAATATCATGTAGGACAGCTAGAACATTGACCTTGAGATTTTTCACAATGGCCAACAAGTCTAGCTGATACTTGATATCCAGGTGATTGGTTGGTTCGTCTAGGAGTAAGAGAGTCGGTTCTTGCGCCAAGGCGCGGGCTAATAAGACTCGCTGTTTCTCTCCCCCTGACAGGGACGAATAGAGACGAGTTTTCTTCTCAAGCATATCCACCTTAACGAGAGCATCATGAACGAGTGTAAAATCTCTTTCCCTTTCCTTCTGTAAAAAAGAGAGGTGGGGAGTTCTTCCCAGCAAGACGATTTCTTCAACTGTACAATCAAACTGCAGCTGGTTAAACTGGGTGACAACTGCCATTTGCTTGGCTGTTTCTTTGAGTGACCAATGCTCCAGTGGCTTTCCATCTAGGCTTATCAAGCCTTTGTCCGCCTTTTCCTGACGATAGAGGAGTTTAAGTAGACTGGTTTTCCCACTTCCATTTGGTCCTAATATCGTGTGAAATTGATGCCCTTCAACCTTAAGAGAGACTCCTTTGAGGATTTTTTTCTCTCCTAGTCCAAAATGGATATCCTGACAAATCAAGTCCATATCAGCCCCTCACCTCCCTTCGCCTACCTCCAACAATGTAGATAAAGAAGGGAGCACCTACTAAGGCTGTGAAAATACCAATAGGAAGCTCTGCGTTTGGAATGATGATACGGGAGAGTACGTCTGCCCAAATGACAAAGAGGGCACCCAGCAAGGTTGCAACAGGAAAAAGCCTCTTGTAATTCGTTCCTACTAACCCTCGAGCTAAATGTGGAGTAATCAGACCGACAAATCCAATAATCCCACAGGTTGCCACTAAGACTGCTGTCAGCACAGCCACCATGGTCACATAAAGATACCAATAAAAGCGTAAGGGAATTCCCAAAGTTAAAGCAGCCTCATCTCCCATCATCATCGCATTGAAAACACGATACTGAGTAGAGAAAAATAGAAAGGCCAATCCTACTACTATAGTTGGCAGGACTAAGTCAGACCAGGAAGTCCCTGCAAGCGAGCCCATGGTCCAAAACTTAATGGTCATCACACTGTCCGCATTAGCGCCAACTGAGATAATAAAGTTTGAAAAAGCCAGAAAGAGAGCGTTGACCACCGTTCCTGATAAGATCAGACTGGAAGTCGTCATCCTTCCCTGCATAGAGGCAATGATGAGGACAGCAATTGTTGCCAAAATAGCTCCAAGAAAAGCTCCAAGGCTAATCATCACTTTTAAACCAAGAATGATGCTCAAGGTTGCACCTAGAGTTGCACCCGCAGATATTCCTAAGACATAAGGCTCTGCGATGGGATTGTTCACTGTAGACTGCATCACACTACCACACATAGAAAGGCCTGCTCCTACTATCAGACCTAACAATACTCGGGGGAATCTCATGTTCCATACAATGGCAAGAGTAGACTTGGAAACCTCTCCTATCTCAAGAGGAAATCCCAACCTGCTCAAAATAATCCGATAGGTATCTCCTAGATCAATCGCAACAGATCCCATTGAAACTGCTAGAAAGAGAGAAATCCCTAAAATACCTAGCAAAATAACTAAAAGTAACACAAATTGCTGGTCTTGTCGGCTTCCAGAAAATTTGGAAAGCATGCAAACCTCCTTTGATAGAATCTTAAAAATTTAGAAAATTCTCATGAAAAGTATACCATATTTTCAACTGTGTAACAAGCTATGGAAAAAATACAATTAAAATCAGAAAAATTATGGTTGGTTTTTCCATACAGTGCTAATAATCGTAACCGAAGATTATACTTGAGTATATCGAGGTAAGGTGACAACGTAAAAAGCCCTCTGAAAATCAGAGAGCTGATTTGAGCCCGGGCTAAAATCCTAGTGAAACAAAAAAATCTACACGATCAGAAAAGTCTCTATCGTGCCATTTTCATACATGATGTATAGTCCAAGTAGAATGAATACTAAGGGCACAATGATTCGCTCGTATTTTTCAATTGTCTCGAATATTAACGGAATAGAGGATAACACCCGACTAATCTCGCATAAGATAATTATACCGATTACAAACACAAGCAACGCCACGAGGGTCTGTGACCAATCTAACGAAGCAAAATAAGGTATATAGATACCTAAATTATCTCCGCCAGACGCAATTGTCAGCAATGTAACTGTCCAAAACAGTTGATTTGCCTTGCTTTGTTCTAATCTTTCAATAATTTCTTCCTCTTCTTCCTCTTCTTCCTCACCTTCTCCAACAATTGCAAAGCGAATCCCTAAATAGATAGGGATTAAACCAAGTAATCCAACCATCCATTCTTCAGGCACGAAATTAACGACATAAGCAGCAACTAAACTCGCCCCTACAAGTAAGCCTGTGCCTAGATATTGCCCCGCATAAATATGCCATTTTTGTTTATTCTGTGATAGCTGTGCAAATAAAATAAATAAAATAATTAAATAATCGATACTGGTGGAAATATAAACACCAATAGCAGATATGATTGTCTGTCCCATAAAAAACCTCCTGTATTGGTCAGTAATAAATCAGCAGATTTTAGGAGAGCACAGACACATTAATTTAGCTATCGCTAGTGGGTAATGTCGAACATAGGAAAGCATTTTACTCCTCCTCAAAACGTAGTTACAAAGTAATTTCTAACTGGAATTCGGTGACTACTTCCATGTAGAGTATAACATACTATACTTTACTTCGTAAAGTGTGGGCTCTCCGAGGGGGCTTGCAGACAGCTACTCGGCATTTCAAGCCGAGTAGCTACGCACCCTTATGGTGTAATTAGCTGATACCATTTGAGGTTTTTGTAGTCTCCAAAATTGTGACCGATAAAACCTTAATGAAAAAGCCCTCTGAGGTCAGAGAGCTAATTTGAGCTCGGGCTAAAATCCTAGTGAAAAAGATGAAACTCCTTGTGTTCATCGAACACGGTGTCATTTCCCTATTTTCATACGGATTTTTTACGCCCTTAGCATCATGATTCTTGCTGGATAAAACGTTTATAGACTAGGCGGTAAGCCGAAGATTGTACAAAATTTTTAGTGAAACAAAAAAATCTCCCCGAAGGGAGATCATTCTGGTTTATTTTACCTTACAGTGCTAGGAACCGTAACCGAAGATAATACTTGAGTATATCGAGGTAAGGTAACAACGTAAAAAGCCCTCTGAAAATCAGAGAGCTAACTTGAGCTCTGTCTAAAATCCATACAAAAAAGCTACCCAATTTAGAGTAGCTTCATTATCAAGATATGCTCAATTGAACACGGCCTAAGCACTTGGCAAAAAAGATAAAATCTCCTAGAAACTGAAGTTTCTTCGTCAATTTTCCTATTTTTGCTTTGTGCTTTTGACGGCCTTTGTATCTTGAATTAACGACGAAGTCCTAGAGAGTTGATCAACTCACGGTAACGGTTAACGTCGTTTTTACGCAAGTATGCAAGCAAGTTACGACGGCGACCGATTTTTTTCATCAATCCACGGTAAGTAGCGTGGTCTTTTTTGTGTTGTTTGATGTGTTCGTTAAGGTGGTTGATTTCCCAAGTAAGGACAGCAACTTGAACCTCTACTGAACCTGTATCACCTTCGTGACGTGCATATTGTGCGATGATTTCATTTTTTTTCTCTTTTGAGATTGCCATGATGTTTCTCCTTTTTATTTGGCTTCATCCGAGTGACAGGTTGGCATGCCTGTAACCAAGAAGAAGTTATTTGTCTTTACGACAATCCCTATTCTACCAATAACTAACTTCTTTGTCAACAGATTTACTTTCTTGTTTTAAACATGCTATAATAATCATAGCAAGAAATCCAAGTTGTCTGTTTTTTAAAACGAGGTGATTATCATGCGTAGATTCTATTCCCATCTCCCCTACTATCTGGTCATATTTTTCTTTTATTGGCCACTTTATGAGTTGGTCTTGCTAGTTGTTTCTGACCCCCTTACACTCAAGGGACTCTGTATAAACAATCTTCTCTTCTTTACACCTCTGGTAATCTTGATTATATCGCTACTCTATAGCTACCGTTTCCGTTTCTCACTTTGGTGGTTAATTGGTAACGGACTGCTCTTTTGCTTTACTATCATAACCTTCGGTGAATTTATCTGGTTTTACTTTTTAGCCTATGAAATCTTTGCTCTGGTGGGCATGGCTTCCGGTATTGGCATCAAGCATATTCTACAAAAAATGAAAAACAAAAAACTTTCACAAAATCCTTGAAAAATCTCACAATCATGCTATAATAATCCATAGAGACAAGTCACTTAGTCCCTTTCTACTAGAGAGTGCGTGGTTGCTGGAAACGCATAGAGAGCCTAAACTGATACTACTCTTGAGTTTTTTATGAAAACATAAAACGGTGGCCACGTTAGAGCCAATCAGAGGTGTCCCTCTTTTTTGAGGAACATAAATGAAGGTGGAACCACGTTGCGACGTCCTTTTGAGGATGTCGCTTTTTGTTTTTCAGAAGGAGGAAGAATGGTGCTTTATATGATTGGTGGATCGCCTTGTAGTGGAAAGTCAACAATTGCCTCACTTCTTGCTAGACAATACCAGCTACGTCATATCAAACTCGATGATTTGGTAGACGAGATGATGACTCAAGCAAGTGCAGACTCACAACCAATTTTCCTTCTTAGACAGGATAGAAGTCCGGAACAAATCTGGATGAGAAATCCAGAAGAGATGGCGGATGAAGAATGGCACTTTTATGAGGAGATTTTCCCTTATGTAAAATCTTACTTGATAAAAAATCAAAACAGACCTCTCTTGGTGGAGGGAGCAGGACTGTTGCCTCACTTGGTTAAGGAGCTTGAATATCCAACTTCTTCCTATCTATGCTTGACTCCGACAGCTGATTTTCAGAAAAAACATTATAGACAGAGAGAATGGGTTCCTTATGTCTTAGAGGGAACAACTAACCCTGATAAAGCTTTTGAAAACTGGATGCAACGAGACATTCTTTTTGCCCAAATGGTTCGTAAAGAAGCAATGGAATTAGGATATTCTAGTCTCTTGACAGATGGTAGTCAATCAGAAAATCAGACTATGAAAGAGGTCGCTCGGCTCTTAAAATTGTCCAACAAAAAAAGAATAAATGTTTAAGGAGAACATCATGATTAACATTACTTTTCCAGATGGCGCTGTTCGTGAATTCGAATCTGGCGTAACAACTTTTGAAATTGCCCAATCTATCAGCAATTCCCTAGCTAAAAAGGCCTTGGCTGGTAAATTCAACGGCAAACTCATCGACACTACTCGTGCTATCACTGAAGATGGAAGCATCGAAATCGTGACACCTGATCACGAAGATGCCCTTCCAATCTTGCGTCACTCAGCTGCTCACTTGTTCGCCCAAGCAGCTCGTCGTCTTTTCCCAGATATTCACTTGGGTGTTGGTCCAGCTATCGAGGATGGTTTCTACTACGATACTGATAATCAAGCTGGTCAAATTTCTAACGAAGACCTTCCTCGTATCGAAGAAGAAATGAAAAAAATCGTCAAAGAAAACTTCCCATCAATCCGTGAAGAAGTGACTAAAGACGAGGCGCGTGAAATCTTCAAGAACGACCCTTACAAGTTGGAATTGATTGAAGAACACTCTGAAGACGAAGGTGGTTTGACCATCTACCGTCAGGGTGAATATGTAGACCTTTGCCGTGGCCCTCACGTCCCATCAACAGGCCGCATCCAAATCTTCCACCTTCTCCATGTAGCAGGTGCTTACTGGCGTGGAAATAGCGACAACGCTATGATGCAACGTATCTATGGTACAGCTTGGTTTGACAAGAAAGACTTGAAAAACTACCTTCAAATGCGTGAAGAAGCTAAGGAACGTGACCACCGTAAACTTGGTAAAGAGCTTGACCTCTTCATGATTTCTCAAGAGGTTGGTCAAGGTCTTCCATTCTGGTTGCCAAACGGTGCGACTATCCGTCGTGAATTGGAACGCTACATCGTAGACAAAGAGTTGGCTTCTGGCTACCAACACGTATACACTCCACCACTTGCTTCTGTTGAGCTTTACAAGACTTCTGGTCACTGGGATCATTACCAAGAAGACATGTTCCCAACTATGGACATGGGTGACGGGGAAGAATTTGTCCTTCGTCCAATGAACTGCCCACACCACATCCAAGTCTTCAAACACCATGTTCACTCTTACCGTGAGTTGCCAATCCGTATCGCTGAAATCGGTATGATGCACCGCTACGAGAAATCTGGTGCCCTCACAGGTCTTCAACGTGTGCGTGAAATGTCTCTCAACGACGGTCACCTCTTTGTGACTCCAGAACAAATCCAAGAAGAATTCCAACGTGCCCTTCAGTTGATTATCGATGTTTATGAAGACTTCAACTTGACTGAATACCGCTTCCGTCTCTCTCTTCGTGACCCTCAAGATACTCATAAGTACTTTGATAACGATGAGATGTGGGAAAATGCCCAAACCATGCTTCGTGCAGCCCTTGATGAAATGGGTGTGGACTACTTTGAAGCCGAAGGTGAAGCAGCCTTCTACGGACCAAAATTGGATATTCAAGTTAAGACCGCCCTTGGAAAAGAAGAAACACTTTCAACTATCCAACTTGACTTCTTGCTTCCAGAACGCTTCGACCTCAAATACATCGGAGCTGATGGTGAAGAGCACCGTCCAGTTATGATCCACCGTGGAGTTATCTCAACTATGGAACGCTTCACAGCTATCTTGATTGAGAACTACAAGGGTGCCTTCCCAACATGGCTAGCACCTCACCAAGTAACCCTCATCCCAGTATCTAACGAAAAACACGTGGACTACGCTTGGGAAGTGGCTAAAAAACTCCGTGACCGCGGTGTCCGTGCAGACGTAGATGAGCGCAATGAAAAAATGCAGTTCAAGATCCGTGCTTCACAAACAAGCAAGATTCCTTACCAATTAATCGTTGGGGACAAGGAAATGGAAGACGGAACTGTTAACGTTCGTCGCTATGGCCAAAAAGAAACACAAACTGTCTCAGTTGATGACTTTGTTCAAGCTATCCTAGCTGATATCGCCAACAAATCACGCGTTGAGAAATAAGAGATAAAACCTGGGATAAAATCCTAGCTACCTAAAAAGCAACAACTATTTCAGCTGTTGCTTTTTATATTTTTACTCAATGAAAATCAAAAAGCAAACTAGGAAGCTAGCCGCAAGCTGTACTTGAGTACGGTAAGGCGACGCTGACGTGGTTTGAATTTGATTTTCGAAGAGTATTATTTAATCCGAGCTAGTAGTGATTGACCAAACCACCACACAAGATTTGCTTTCATGAGTTAGATATGGTCAATATCCTCAATCCTTGTCTGCTTCATTTTCTTTTACGAGATCTTTTTGTGAA